>JBCCXW010000020.1:0-32840 GCA_039191105.1 Pseudomonadota bacterium | reverse complement strand
GCTTTTATTCAGACCGCGTCGCATTCGATTTCCCGCCTGCTTTTATGCGTGAAATCTCGTTCAGAATAGCGGCAGAGTGGCAGCCGGAAGACATGCAGGCTGTCATGACGTTGCAGCGTAAGGGCTTGTTGTCGCTCGACGGTCTGATCACGCATGTCGAAGACCCGGCACATGCCGAGCGCGCTTATCAAACGGCGTTTGGCGCACCGGATTGCCTAAAACTGATTTTGGATTGGAGGGCGTATCATGACGACGCTGCTTGAGACGCACGCATCGCGTGGCTATGATTCGGGTGGATCGTATGATGGCACCGAGCCAGAGCGTGACGAGCGTCCTGATGAGCCGCCGACCAAAGAAACGCAAATCATCGCGATCTATGGCAAGGGCGGCATCGGCAAATCGTTCACCCTCGCAAATCTCAGTTACATGATGGCGCAGCAGGGCAAGAAAGTCCTGCTGATCGGATGTGATCCGAAAAGTGACACCACTTCGCTCCTGTTCGGCGGACGCGCCTGTCCGACGATTATTGAAACCTCATCGCGGAAAAAAGAGTCTGGTGAAGAGGTTGAGATCGGCGATGTCTGCTTCAAGCGCGATGGGGTTTACGCGATGGAGCTTGGCGGCCCCGAGGTCGGGCGCGGCTGCGGTGGACGCGGAATTATTCACGGTTTTGAACTGCTGGAAAAACTCGGATTTCATGAATGGGATTTTGACTATGTCTTGCTTGATTTTCTCGGCGACGTGGTCTGCGGCGGCTTCGGGCTGCCGATCGCTCGGGACATGTGCCAGAAAGTGATCGTTGTCGGCTCAAACGATTTGCAGTCGCTCTACGTCGCCAACAATGTCTGCTCCGCCGTAGAATATTTCCGCAAGCTCGGCGGCAATGTCGGCGTCGCGGGGATGGTCATCAATAAAGACGATGGCACCGGCGAGGCACATGCCTTTGCCGAGAAAGTCGGCATTCCGGTGCTGTCTGCGATCCCGGCGGATGAAGATATCCGGCGCAAGTCTGCGAACTATCAAATTGTCGGACGGCCAGGCTCTCAATGGGCGCCGATGTTTGAAACGCTGGGCGAAAATGTTGCGAGCGCGCCGCCGGTGCATCCGACGCCGCTGGCGCAAGAGGGATTGTTGGATCTGTTTTCGGCGGAAGAAACCGGGGCGGATTTCACGCTCATTCCAGCCACGGTTGCAGATATGCGCGGCGTGAACGCGGTCGAGAAACCATCGCTGGAAGTGATTTACGAGGAGATTTGAGGACGGATGAGCGAGCGGGAGGGCATCGTCGAGACAAGCGCCAAGCAGGGTGCTGAACCGGCTCCGGCCTCGGTTGCGGATGCAACCTGTCATGGCGGCGCAGAGACGCTCCGTGCGGCAGCGAAAAAAGCGGGCAAACACACCCTGCTTGAGCAATACGCGAAAGACTATCCGACCGGTCCGCATGATCAGCCACAAAGTATGTGCCCGGCCTTTGGCTCGCTCCGGGTTGGATTGCGAATGAAGCGCACGGCGACCATTCTTTCGGGCTCAGCGTGCTGCGTTTATGGCCTCACCTTCACCTCGCATTTCTATGGTGCCAAACGGAATGTTGGCTATGTGCCGTTTAATTCTGAGACTCTGGTCACCGGAAAACTGTTCGAAGACATCAAAGAAGCTGTCGAGCAGACGGCCGATCCGGATCGTTATGATGCGATCGTTGTGACAAATCTCTGCGTGCCGACCGCGTCCGGTGTGCCGCTGCGCTTACTACCAGAGACCATTAACGGCGTCCGGATTATCGGCATCGATGTGCCAGGCTTCGGTGTGCCGACGCATGCTGAAGCGAAAGATATTTTAGCCGGTGCAATGTTGGCTTATGCGCGCCGCGAAGCAGAGCAGGGCGCTGTTCAGCGTGCGCCAAGCGATCGCGCTGATTTGCCGAAAATCACGCTGCTCGGTGAAATGTTCCCGGCCGATCCGATTGGCATCAGTCACTTATTGCAGCCTATGGGGCTTTCGGCCGGTGCCGTCGTCCCGACGCGAGAATGGCGCGAGCTCTATACCGCGCTTGATGGCGCGGCCGTTGCTGCCATCCATCCTTTCTATACCGCTTCAATTCGCGAATTCGAGGCCGCGGGACGGCCAATTGTCGGCTCTGCCCCTGTCGGCGCGGATGGAACGGCCGAATGGTTGGAGCAAATCGGACGCGCTTGCGGGATTGCCCGTGAGAAAATTGATGCGGCTAAAAACGGCGCTGTGGCGGCCATTCGGGGCGCCTTGTCAGCGATGCCGATCAAAGGGCGCGTGACTTTGTCCGGCTATGAAGGCTCAGAGCTGCTGGTCGCGCGCTTGCTCTGCGAGAGCGGCGCTGATGTGCGCTATGTTGGCACCGCCTGTCCGAAAACAAAATGGTCAGCCGCGGACCGTGAATGGCTGGAAGCGCGCGGTGTGGAAGTCCGGTTCCGCGCTTCGCTGGAGACCGACTTGGCCGCGCTTGAAGCGTTTCAGCCGGATCTCGCTATCGGTACAACGCCGGTGGTTCAAAAAGCCAAAGAAACAGCGACCCCGGCACTTTACTTCACCAACTTAATCTCTGCCCGTCCGATCATGGGGCCGGCCGGCGCCGGGTCGCTGGCGCAAGTCATTAATGCCGCCATGGCCGGTAAGCAGAGGTTTGAAACCATGCGTGCCTTCTTCGAGGGCGTCGGCGCGGGTGACACAGCTGGCGTTTGGGAAGAGACGCCGCGGGTCAATGAGGGCTTCCGCGCCAAACAGAAACGCAAACTGGCGCTCGCCGCCAAGCGCGCCGCAGACTTGAAGGAGCCGGTCGGATGCTGATCCAAGATCACGATCGTGCCGGCGGGTATTGGGGCGCGGTGTATGTCTTTACTGCGGTCAAGGGCCTGCAAGTGGTCATCGACGGCCCCGTAGGGTGCGAGAACCTGCCGGTCACGTCGGTGCTGCACTATACCGATGCTTTGCCGCCGCATGAGCTGCCGATCACGGTGACCGGGCTCGGCGAGGAAGAGCTCGGCCAGTTGGGCACCGAACAAGCGATGAAGCGCGCCCGCGCCGTCTTAGATCCGGCTTTGCCCGCCGTGGTCGTCACCGGATCGATTGCGGAAATGATTGGAGGCGGCGTCACGCCTGAAGGAGCGAATGTCAAACGCTTCCTGCCGCGCACAATTGACGAGGACCAATGGCAAAGCGCAGATCGCGCCTTGCTCTGGCTTTGGACCGAGTATGCCCAAACCAAAGGGCGCAATCCAAGACCGCGCAAAAAGAAAGACGGCGATAAGCCGAAGGTCAATATCATCGGGCCGAGCTATGGCATGTTCAATATGCCATCCGACTTGGCGGAAATCCGCCGGTTGGTTGAAGGCATTGGCGCTGAAATCAATCTCGTCTTCCCACTCGGCAGCCATATCGAAGATACACGACGACTGATCGATGCGGATGTAAACATTTGCATGTATCGCGAGTTTGGCCGACGTCTCTGCGAAGCCATGGAGCGGCCTTATCTGCAGGCGCCGATCGGGTTACACTCGACGACCAAATTCCTGCGGCAACTAGGTCAGCTGACCGGTCTCGATCCGGAGCCGTTCATCGAATCCGAAAAGCATTCGACGATCAAACCTCTTTGGGATCTGTGGCGCTCGGTGACGCAAGATTTCTTTGGCACAGCAAATTTCGCCATTGTCGCCAATGAGACCTATGTCCGCGGCTTGCGCAATTATCTTGAGGCGGATCTCGGTTTGCCATGCGCGTTTTCGGTCGAACGTAAAGCTGGCGCCAAACCGGACAATGATGCCGTGCTCGAGGCGATTCGCAGCAACCCGCCTTTTGTTCTGTTCGGAAGCTTCAATGAGCGGATGTATCTTCAAGAAGCGGGTGCGCGCTCACAATTCATTCCGGCCTCGTTCCCGGGCGCGGTGATCCGGCGCCATACGGGAACGCCCTTTATGGGCTATTCCGGCGCAACTTATCTGGTCCAAGAAGTCTGCAATGCGCTGTTCGATGCCTTGTTCCACATCTTGCCGCTGGCGGGTGATATGGATCGCGCTGACGCGACCTTGTCGAAAATCAAGCAAGCCGTTCAATGGGACGAAGATGCGAGTCATGCCCTGGATAGCTGTGTCGAAGCCTACCCCGTTTTAGCGCGTATTTCGGCCGCCAAGCGTTTGCGCGATGCGAGCGAAGACTGTGCCCGCGAAGCTGGGGGGCATTTGGTTCAAGCCGAGCATGTGCGCCGCGCTCAAACACAATTGCGCGCCCTGCAGACGGCATGAGGATATTTTAGGAGGAGAGGGAGTATGAAAAAAGCACAAATGGCCCCGCGGACCTTAAGGTTCCGGCCAGACTATCTGCTCTATTTCGCGGTGCTGTATCCCTTTGTTCTGATGGGTGTTTGCCTCTCAAAAGCAATGGGCAAGCGCTACACGGATGACCGCAAATACAAGCGGAACATTTTCTTTGAGACCAGCTCCAATCTGCACGCTGTGCTGCCTTGGGTGTATTATTCATGATGCTGGCTGGTGCTCTTTTCGACTTTCAAAGTTCGCGTTCGCCCAGGCTGTGCGCGTGTGCCCCGTCGCAGGGTTATTTAGCGGCAAAGGCCCAATTCCAAAAAGGAGGAAATCATGGCCAATGATGCGACCGATCGGTCGGAGTCTCTTACCGGGCTCACAAGCGGTGAAGCGCAGGAATTCCACAAGGTGTTCATGTCGAGCTTCATCTTATTCACTCTCATCGCGGTTGTCGCGCACACGCTCGTTTGGTTGTGGCGACCTTGGATCCCGGGGCCAGAAGGCTATGCGGCGATCGAAGAAGGCGTACGCCTGGCCGGTACTTTCTTTAGCAATCTAGGATAGGAGGGGCTTTCCATGTGGAGAATTTGGTTACTCTTTGACCCACGCCGCGTGCTCGTCGCGCTGGCCATTTTCTTGTTCACACTGGCAGTGTTGATTCACTTTGTACTGCTCAGCACGGAACGGTTTAATTGGCTTGGCACCGCGCCAACAACGGCGGCGTCTATCTCTTTGGATTTGACCGAGCAAATCGGACAAGCCTAATCGCGCGCGGGGATCGTCCCTGCGCGATCCCCGCCGATTTTATCCGGAAATCGTGGAGCCTTTGATATGGCCTTACTTAGCTTTGAGCGAAAATATAGAATTCGCGGTGGTACTCTTGTCGGGGGTGACCTGTTCGATTTTTGGGTGGGACCGTTTTATGTTGGGTTCTTCGGAATCACGACGGCATTTTTTGCCAGCCTCGGGACCGCGCTGATCTTTCTAGGCGCCGCCATGGAGGACACTTGGAACCCTTGGTTGATCAGTATTGATCCGCCCGATCTCAGTTACGGGCTCGGCTTCGCCCCGCTTGCCGATGGCGGCTTATGGCAATTGATCACATTCTGCGCCATCGGCGCATTTGTGTCATGGGCCCTGCGCGAAGTGGAGATCTGTCGAAAACTCGGAATGGGCTATCATGTGCCCTTTGCGTTTAGCGTTGCGATCTTCGCCTATGTGACGCTGGTGGTGTTTCGGCCTTTTCTTTTGGGCGCTTGGGGGCATGGATTCCCCTATGGCATCATGAGCCATTTGGATTGGGTTTCAAATGTCGGGTACCAATATGGCAACTTCCATTACAATCCAGCGCATATGGTCGCGATCACGTTTTTCTTCACCACGACGCTAGCGCTCGCCATGCATGGCGGCGCCGTCTTGTCAGCGACCAATCCTGGCAAGAATGAAGAGATCAAAGCGCCGGAACATGAGAACTCATTTTTCCGTGACACAATCGGATATTCCGTTGGGACGCTCGGCATTCACCGGCTTGGTTTGTTCCTTGCCCTATCCGCCGGGTTCTGGAGCGCCATTTGTATTGTCATCAGCGGCCCACTCTATGAGGGCTCATGGGTCACTTGGTGGGATGGTTGGAGAAACCTGCCAATCTGGGCGGACTAGGAGACTGAATTATGGCTGACTATCAAAACATTTTTACCCAGGTTCAGGTTCGCGGACACTATGATCCAGGGGTCGATTTGCCGAAAGGCAACTGGCCCCGCGAGCGGGTTAAAATCTTCTCCTATATCATGGGCAAACTGGGCGATGCCCAAATCGGTCCGGTCTATCTTGGCGGAACGGGCGTTGCCTCTCTGATCTGTGGCTTCATCGCGATTGAGATTATCGGTCTCAATATGTGGGCCTCGGTCGGATGGGACCCGATCAAGTTCTTTGGCCAATTGCCTTGGCTGTCGCTTGACGCGCCCTTGCCCGAGCATGGCTTAAATCCATTCCCGCCACTGGCAGAAGGTGGATGGTGGATGATGGCAGGCTTCTTCTTAACCGCCTCAATCCTGCTCTGGTGGGTGCGAACCTATCGGCGCGCCAGGCAGCTTGGCCTTGGCACCCATGTGGCCTGGGCCTTCATGGCCGCGATTTGGCTCTATCTCGTGGTCGGGTTTATTCGGCCATTGATGATGGGCAGTTGGTCTGAAGCGGTGCCGTTTGGGATCTTCTCGCATCTCGATTGGACAAACAATTTCTCGCTGATTTACGGCAACCTGTTTTACAATCCCTTCCACATGCTCTCGATCGTCTTCTTATATGGATCGGCCCTTTTATTCGCGATGCACGGCGCCACTATTTTGGCTGTCGGTCGATATGGCGGCGAGCGTGAAGTGGAGCAGATTGTCGATCGCGGGACCGCTTCTGAGCGCGCCGCGTTGTTCTGGCGCTGGACGATGGGCTTTAACGCCTCGATGGAGTCGATTCACCGCTGGGCGTGGTGGTTTGCCATCTTGTGCCCGATCACCGGTGGCATCGGTATTTTGCTGACCGGTACCGTGGTCGATAATTGGTTTGTCTGGGGGATCGAAAACGGGTTCGCCCGGTAATAGTGATACCAAAGCCCGCTGGGCGGATTTTCTGAAACGCACCATTTCAATAGAAAGGATCGCGTTTCGGGCCCGGTGGCGCACCTCCCAACCTATTGCGGTGCCAGTGCGCACCGCTTTTTTTATGGTGCTTTGCCAAAGCGGCGCCAAACCAGCCAAAGCGTGGCGGCATGGACGGGGAAGGACAGGGTGAGCAGAAGCAGCGCCAAAGGCGGCAATTGCGGCTCGGTTAAGGTGAAGCGCAAAGCCAGCATCAAAAGTGCGCCAGAGGCGAGAAAACTCGCTAAAGCTGGAATCAAAGACGACGCCCCGCGCCGATCCAACCAAAGTGACAGCACGGCAAATTCAATCAAGATTAGCCCGACGACCGCGTCCAAAAGCATTGGTCCGGAAGGCATCTTTAAAAACGCTCAGACAAATGGTCCGTTGAGGACCACGACTTGATAATTGAGGTAGGCGGCGAAACTCACCCATAGCAGGTAGGGCGCTAAGATCAGAGACGAGACCTTTGATACATTGAAGAAAAAGACAATCAATGCGGCGACGGAAAGCCATAGCATAGCCACTTCCGCAAGCGCCCAATCTGGACGCTGGAGCGTGAAAAAAAGAAAACTCCAGAGCACATTGAACACTGCATTAAAGAAGAACAGCGTGATCAAGCGCGCTCTCGCCTTCGAGGTTTGAGCCTGCCGCCAGCCGAGCACCGCAGCGATGACGCAGCTTGCGTAAATCAGGGTCCAAGCCGGCGCGAACACCCAATTCGGCGGCGTTAGCGGAGACTTGTCGAGCGTTTCATACCAGGCGCCTGGGCGCGATGCGAAACCGCCAAGCAGCGAGACCAAGACGGCGCTGCCGCTGGCGATTAGAATCGGGCGCGCCTGGCTCATCGCGGACGTTGATCCTCCACGCGGACCAGGCCGAGCAGATGCGCCATGTCTTTCAAAAAGATCCGTATATGGGCCAATGGATTTGCTCGTACCAGGCGCTTGTTCATATACGCTTCCCAGGTCAAACGCTGGACATCAGGATCATCGCAAATATTGACGAACCGCTCGCGGCGTTTGTCATTGCGGTACCAAAAATGCTGCATGATGCCGAGAATGAAAAAGACTTTGCCATGCTCCTTCATGTAGCGCTTGCGGGCTTGGGCCAGAACTTTTGGGTTGCCGGTCTCGAGCAGATCGTGGATGGCCTCGGCAGCCACTTGGCCGCCCAGCATGGCATAATAAATCCCTTCGCCGGAGGCCGGTGCAACGCAGCCGGCCGCATCTCCGGCCAGCATCACGTCTTTGCCATTGTCCCAATTTTTCATTGGCTTGAGCGGTATCGGGGCACCTTCCGTACGCACGGTTTCTGCCGTATCTAAAGACGCGTCGCCGCGCAATTGCGTCACCGCTTGGCGCAGAGAGAACCCTTTTTGCGCGCTGCCAACGCCGACGCTTGTGGTCTCGCCGTGTGGAAAGATCCAGGCGTAAAAGTCCGGCGAAAGCCGACCATCATACCGAATTTCGCACCGACTGCCTTCAAAGTGCGCCGGGTCGACCGATTGCGGCGAGCGGATGATTTCGTGATAGGCGAAGACGCTCTTAGGTTGCTCGCCGCCGACTTCTTCCGCTGCGATGCGTGACCGCGCGCCATCTGCGCCAATCACCGCTTTGGTCGTCAATCGCAGCGGGGGCTGGTCCCGATCTGCACCGGCAGGTCGGCAGAGGATGACGGCCCGGCCATCCGCATCGCGTTCCAGGCCGACATATTCGCCATCCAAACGCTGCGCGCCGCATTGTACCGCGCGTTGCCGGAGCCATTCATCAAAATGCTCACGGTCGACCATAGCGACGGAGCCTCCATTGATGGGCATATCCACCTGTCGGCCTTTGGGTGAGACCATACGCGCCGTCTTGGCGCGGGCGACGATCTGGGTTTCGGGGATGCCAAAGTCGCGCACCAGGCGCGGCGGGATGGCGCCGCCACAGGGTTTGATCCGCCCGGGCTTGTCGATCAACAGCACCGTATGCTTCTGTTCGGCCAAGGCTTGCGCTGCGGTCGCCCCAGCCGGGCCACCGCCGACAACAATCGCATCGAAGAGCGTCTCTGATAAGTTTGGCTGGTGCATCATTCGCTCCTTTTATTCGGCTGGTACCAGTTCGCCCGCCGGCAGTACCGGAAGATTGACGGTGTCTGCTGACGATTCGCCGACCCAAGCGGCGCAGACTGCGGCGATGATGAACAACACCCCTTCAAGCGCAAACACAGTTGCAAAAGCCGGGGCCACATCGGCGAAGGCGAGCCGTGCTAAATCAAGCGCGCTGGCACCAAGAAAACCGCCAAGGCCGAAGGAGATCGCTTGCGAGGCGCCCCAAAGGCCCATGCGCGTGCCTTCGCGGCCGGGTTGCCCGGCGCTTGCCAGGGTCATCATCGATCCGATCGCGGCAACGGCAAAAGCGCCATTAGCAATCCCGAGTGCAAACACGGTTGGCTTAAGCGGCCATGCCGGTCCGATCAGTGCGCCAGCGAAGAGCGCCGCCATCGCGGCAGCCGATGCAATACATCCAAACACCGTCCAGTAGCGCATAAATCGCGCGCGCGATTTGCCAACCAGAGTGCCCAGAATGGCCGTCGCAATCATGCCCGCCAAGACGCCCATATTTTGGGTCGCGGCGAGCCGCGTCGACTCGCCAGGGGTGTAGTCGTAGATCAGTCCTGCAAAGGGCTCCAGAATCAAGTCCTGGGCGCTATAGGCGAGCATTGAAACAAAAACGAAAATCGTGAACCGGCGGGCTTGCGGGTCCGACCAGACTTCCGCCATCGTGGCCGAGAAATCCGGTTTCGCAGCGGACTGAGATTTGGCGGCCACGGCGACGGTGCGAGTCTCAAGGCCCCAAACCGCGAACAGCGAAACCAAGACCGCAACGACTGACACGCTAACTGTGACTTCAAGCAAACGGGCCATCGTAAATGGATCCAGCATCGCGCCAGCGACACCGGCGGTGACGATGAACCCGATGATCATCATAATCCAGGTGATCGCGGCGGCCGCGGCTTTGCGCGATGGCGGGGTATGCGTGGCAAGCAGCGCGAGCAGATTGGTTCCGGCCGCGCCGACGCCAACGCCGATGACAAAGAAGGCAATTACTGCGGCAAGGATGCCAAGCTGGGTCTGATCGGCCATCCATGCTGTGGCCGCCGCCGCTGAAATCGCGCCAATGGCGAGCGTGATCATGCCGCCGATAATCCACGGCGCGCGCGCGCCACCCATATCGGAGCCATAGCCCCAGCGCGGCCGTGACAATTGCACCGCATAGTGCCATCCTACGAGCGCACCGGGCAGGGTGGCAGGGAGCGCGAGCTCGACGACCATAACGCGATTGAGCGTGGATGTGGCCAAAATTACAATTGCTCCGAGCGCCGCTTGCACGAGGCCAAGTCGGAAAATTCCGATCCAACCCAAAGTTGGCGTGGCTAGCCTATCGTCCATCCTGGACCTCCATCAATCGAGCCGAGCGCGAAGGCCGTCACCAACATGCCGAGCACGTAAAGCAATGTCCCTGTGGCATTGAACCAGGGCGCTTTTTCTTGCGGGTCGCGCATCAAAATCCGCATCAACCAAATCTGCGCAATCACCAGTGTGGTAACCAAAGCGGCGTGGTGAAACATACTGATCGCTAATAGTCCGACGATGACCAGGGCTTGCGCGCTGAGCATGATCAAGCAGGCGACTTGTGCTGCGCGCTCGACCCCTAAGCGGACGGGCAAAGAGCGCACACCAGACTGCCGGTCGCCCTCAATCGCTTTGAAATCGTTCAGTGTCATGATGCCATGCGCACCGAACGAGTAGAACAGCACGGCGGCGAGAACATATGGGCCGGGTGCGACATCCAAAATGACCGCCGCGCCGGTGAACCAGGCGACGCCTTCATATGCGATCCCGACCACAGCCGGGCCGCGCCAACCATCTTCTTTAAAGCGCACCGGCGGGGCGCTATAGAGCCAAGCGAGCGTGACCCCGACAATTGTTGCGACGAAAGCCCAAATCCCGAGCGTAGCCCCCACCAAGAGCGACATAGTCGACCAAAACACGCCAAGATAAAATCCCCAACGCCCCGGAATGCGGCCCGACGGAATCGGCCGCCCTGGCTCATTGATCGCATCGACGTGGCGATCATACCAATCATTGACCGCTTGGCTCGCCGCGCACACCATCGGTCCCGCCAGCAGCACGCCGCCGATAATAAACGGCCAATGCGACCATGTAGCCTGTCCGGTTGAGATCACGCCGCAGGCGAACGCCCACATCGGGGGGAACCATGTCACGGGCTTTGACAGCTCCAGGATGTCGCGCCAATGAGGCCGCGTCTGAAGTGTCATCGGATAAGATGAGCCCGTCATTTGATGACGTTAAAATGGACAGTAGAGAGTGTCAATTCAACTTGACGCTCGTGCGCCACGTTTAGCCTAGTCGCCCGCCTCTAGGCCGACGCGCTTCAGTTTTGAGTACAAACCTTGGCGGCTGAGGCCGAGCATTTCTGCGGCCGAGGCGCGATTATTGTCGGAGATTTTCAATGCCGCTTCGATGCATAGGCGCTCAATCAGGAGCGTCGATTCGTTGACGATGTCTTTGAGTGGAACGCGACCGACCAGTTCTGTGAAATCGGTCGAGGCGCTGGGAAGCTTTTCGTCCAGACGCGGCGCTTGTGCCAAACGCCGAGAGACGCTGCGCACCGAGAAAGCATAGACCACACCGCTTGGGGTTGGGGCCGAAACAGCGGACACTTCAACTTGCTCATCGCTGCCAAATCGGTCTCGGGCCATGGTCGCGAAGTTGCGGATCAAGCCGTTCTTTTTGAGCGTTGAGTAAAGCACATTGATGTCGGTAGATGATCTGCCGAGATAGCTGCTCAGCGGCGCACCGCGAGCATCTTGCGGCGCCGCCAATTGCGCGGTTTGGGCAAAGGTTTCATTGACATGAAGAATGCGCTGATCGCCGTCCGCGATAATCAATCCGTCGGGGAGATGATCAATCATTTTGTCAAACGTTCGCGTGCCTGGTTCTTTGCGGTCAGCGTGTTTCTCGTCGATCAATCGCAAAATAATGCGCTTCTGATCTGATTCGAGGAAGGCCGATGCGACGAGGCTGACGCGTCGGCCGCTCAGCATTTTCACGCCGGGTTCGGTGGACGCGCCCTGCGTCGCCGCGGTCGCGATCAGCGTATTGATACGGCCCGCCGCGCTCGGGTCGAATAAGGCCGTCACAGAGGTATGCATCAGATCTGGGAGGACTTTTTCTGTCACCGCTTCAGCCGCAGCATTGGCTTCTTCAATCGTCCAATCGGCACCGTTGACGATCAAAATGGCTTCAGAACTGGTACTAAACAATAAGCGATAACGCCCTTCGGCCTGACGCATTCTGGCATAGTCGCGTTCTAGATCTTGATGCGCGCCGACGAGCTTTTGTTGGAGCAGTGAGATTTCGCTGAGGTCTTGGCCAAATGCGAGCATGCGGTCGCCGCCGGAAATCGGAATCGTCGTGTATTTGACCGGTACATCCAGTGCTGATTTGGACATGTGGTTGACCTGTCGCCAACGAACATCGCTGGGCTCACCGCTCAGCAGCGCTTTGATTTTCGGGCGACTGTCTTCGGTCACCGTATCGATCCAGGGTTTCCCCAGCCAGGACTGATTATATCCGTTCGAAATCAAGGTTGTATTGGCAAGCGCGACATCTTTCACAATCCCGTCCTCGAGCATCAGCGCGATATCCGCCGACGCGCCAATCAGGTCGCCAACGCTCTCCGCCGACAAGCCTTTCAGAAACGTCGCCGGTGTTTGAAAACCGGTTCGCGATTCGATCTTTGGCGTAAGGTGCGAAGATTTTGCGTCCATATGTTTGCCGTAGGGTTAGGAAAGTGCGCTCCTTAGCAGCCGACTCGGCTGTCTGCCAATAGACGCATAGCGGCAGTCGGGGCCTGTGCGGCATCGACGAGGCTACTATCCGCGCCAACTTTTAAGGCGATCGTTGGGTCACGTTCGACCAAAGCGCCGCCAAGAATGATTTTGACATCTGGGTTCCGAGACATCGCTCGCATATGCTCAATCATTTCTATTAGGTCGGTACGACCGACCGAACATGCAATAGATAAGCCAATAACGTCAAAATTGTGCAGACGCGCGATCCGCGCCAACTCCTCAGTTGAGGCGCCAGGCTCGCATGTGACCTGCCAGCCTTCTTTCCTGAAAAATTCCGATACAATGATAACACCGAACACATGCTGATCGCCGCACGCAGTGGAAAGTAAAATCGATGGGGTCTCGGGCGCTGGAAAAATCTGTCCATGCCGGGGGCTGAGCGCATTGTGGCGCAGCACTTCGTGCAATCGGCAGAGGCCGACTGTGACATCGGTAAAGTTGCGAATATCGCTTTCCCAAAGCTCGCCCATTTGACGCGCTGCGGGCGCTAAGAGGTCGAGATAGATGGCTTCTGGAGCGACGCCACTGCGCACAAGGTCCTCAACCATTTCGCGGCCAGACGTCCCGCTCTCGTCAATCATCACGGTGACGAATGCATCCAGAGTTTCGGGCTGAATCGGTAGACTGCCGACCCGTGCGGTGGGGCGGGATTGATCGTTCGAATGCACCAATACAAGACGTGGTAGGATCTCTGATTCAATGGTGCGCAATAAATCAGCGGCAGGGTTTTGCGGTGCCATTTCGCTTCGCGTTGGTCCCGCGGATAAGTGATTTTGGAAATCGGCCGGTGTCGATTTCGGCTGGACTTTGCTGAACTCGGTCACGGGCCTCTCCCTCTGTGACGGCGCGATTTTCTAAGCACGGTATTTTTCTCTAGCGCCCATGCGATGAATCTGTTTTTCCGTCTTATCGTGTTCTTGAACAGGCGCCCGGTGGGCTTGATCTGGCGCGCGGTGCGCGCGCAAAACGCGGGGACGGCGTTCGAAGAAAATCGATGGTGCCGTCGGGATCAGACCGATGAGATGGGTGCCTCGCATCCTGAATCCTTAACAGAATTAACGCTCTTAAGATAGGGCTTACACAACTCTTTCGAGTATCGGCCAAGGCCACACAATCGTCAAGCCAACTAGACGTAAAACAGAGTTGACACTCTCACGGGCCTGGGCATAATTTGACCGTGAATTGAGATTGGAACCGTGGAGATGGCGATCGGACAACGATCCTTGGCGGAGGGTGCTACGCTTTATACACCGGCTGAACGCTTGCGCCGGGACAACACCGTCTGGACTTTGGTTCAAGCCGTACTCGCACCCCTGCAATTCCTGGTCTTTGGTGTCAGTCTCATCTTAGTTTTGCGCTATTTGGGCACCGGTGAAGGGTACTGGATCGCAACCCTCTCTGTCTGTGTCAAAACCCTCATTCTCTACACAATCATGGTCACCGGCGCGATTTGGGAGAAGGCGGTTTTTGGCCAGTACTTGTTCGCCCCGGCCTTCTTCTGGGAAGACGTTTTCTCAATGCTGGTGCTGGCCTTGCACACGCTTTATCTGATCGTCACCCTGTTCGCATTGGGCGGGCCGGATGCGCAGATGTGGATCGCGCTCGCCGCCTATGCCGCTTACGTCATCAATGCTGGCCAGTTCCTCTTAAAGCTACGCCGCGCTCGGCTCGAGCAGCCCGTCGCTCTTGAAGTGGGAGGGCTGGCATGAGCACCCTGATCGCGAACTCCGCTAAGCCGGACCGCAAGTTCGAAGTGATACGAGAGCGCGGGCAGCGCGAAGTGTTTTGCGGTTTGACCAGCATTGTTTGGCTGCACCGAAAAATTCAAGACGCGTTTTTTCTCGTTGTCGGATCGCGGACATGTGCGCACCTTATTCAGTCCGCTGCAGGCGTGATGATTTTCGCCGAACCGCGCTTTGCAACCGCGATTCTGGAAGATCGCGATTTGGCCGGCCTTGCCGATGCAAATGATGAGCTCGATGCCGTGGTGGATCGTTTGCTCTCGCGTCGACCGGACATCAAAATGCTTTTCCTGGTCGGCTCTTGTCCGTCTGAAGTGATCAAGCTCGATCTCGCGGTCGCTGCCGAGCGTCTGTCAAAACGTTTCCTGCCGGATGTGCGGGTGCTCAACTATTCCGGCTCGGGGATCGAAACGACGTTCACACAAGGCGAAGATGGCTGCCTCGCGGCCCTCGTGAATGATATCCAGCCGCGCCAAGATGCCCCCGCATCATTGATTGTCGTCGGCGCTTTGGCGGACATTGTCGAAGATCAATTTCGGCGCCTGTTTGCGGCGCTTGGGATTGAGCGGGTGCAGTTCCTGCCGGGTCGCACCGCGAACAGCCAGCCTGAGATTGGACCGAACAGCTATTATTTGCTGGCACAACCCTTTTTGCGCGATACCGCGCGCGAGCTTGAGCGCCGCGGCGTCCAGCGCATCGACGCGCCATTTCCGATCGGCGCTGAGGGCACGACGGAATGGCTGCGCGCGGCCGCCAAAGTCTGGCGCATCGATGAGGCGAAATTTAAGCGGGTCATTGAGTTGCCTCGGAGCCGTGCCGAAAAGGCGCTCGCGCGCTACCGCGAAACGCTGCAGGGCAAGTCGATCTTTTTCTTTCCAGACTCGCAATTAGAGGTGCCGCTGGCGCGTTTCTTAAGCCGCGAGCTGGACATGTCACTGGTCGAGGTCGGCACCCCTTATTTGCATCAAGACTTGCTCGCATCTGAGCTGGCGCTCTTAGGGGATGCTGTGTGTCTGTCCGAGGGCCAAGATGTCGATGAGCAGCTTGCGCGCTGTCTCGAGGCTCTGCCGGATCTGACGGTTTGCGGGCTGGGTCTGGCAAATCCACTTGAGGCTAAGGGCTTGGTCACGAAATGGTCGATTGAGCTGATGTTCTCACCGATCCAGGGCTTCGATCAGGCTGGCGACGCGGCCGAACTGTTCGCGCGCCCTTTGATCCGGAAACGGAGGCTCGCGGTCTAATGAAGCTCACGGTTTGGACATATGAGGGCCCGCCACATGTCGGCGCGATGCGGATCGCCACCGCGATGGACGATGTGCATTTCGTCTTACACGCCCCGCAAGGCGACACCTATGCGGATTTGCTGTTCACAATGATTGAGCGGCGCGATGCCCGCCCGCCCGTGGCTTATACAACTTTTGAAGCACGCGACCTGGGCGGCGATACGGCCAATGTGTTCAAGCAAACCCTGACCGATGCGCATGCCCGGTTTAACCCCGAATTGATCCTCGTCGGTGCCTCTTGCACGGCCGAGCTGATCCAAGATGATCCGGGCGGATTGGCAAAACGCGTTGGTCTGTCGGTGCCGGTTGTTCCCCTAGAGTTGCCCTCGTTTTCAAAGAAAGAGCATTGGGGCGCGGCTGAGACGCTGTATCAAATCGTGCGCGCTTTGGCCGACCGCACCCCGCGGCCGAAAAAGTCTGAGATGGCCCGTCCGAGCTGCAATCTGTTGGGCCCCACAGCGCTCGGTTTCCGCCATCGCGATGATGTCGCCGAAATCGCTGGCTTGATCTCCAGCCTTGGCATTGACGTTAATCTGATTGCGCCTTTGCATGCCACACCCGCGGATATCGTGCGCATCGGGCAAGCCGATTTTAACGTCGTTCTGTATCCCGAAATTGCCGACACGACGGCGCGTTGGCTTGAGCGGACATTTGGTCAGCCCTATACCAAAACCGTTCCAATCGGCGTCGGGGCGACACGCGCGTTTGTCAAAGAAGTCTGCGCATTGGCCGGCGTCAGCCCAGATGAGCGTCTCGACCGCAGCAATTTACCTTGGTGGTCGAACTCTATTGATTCCACCTACTTCACCGGGAAGCGGGTGTTTATTTTTGGGGATGCGACACATGCCATTGCGGCCGCTCGGGTCGCCAGTGAAGAGATCGGCTTCGAAGTCGTCGGCCTGGGCTGCTACAATCGCGAGTTTGCGCGCGACGTGCGGGCGGCGGCGAAAGACTATGGCCTCGAAGCGCTGATCTCGGATGACTATCTCGAGGTCGAAGCGGCGATCGCGAAAGCGCAACCAGAACTTATTCTCGGGACGCAGATGGAGCGCCACATCGCGAAACGCTTGGGCGTGCCTTGCGCGGTGATCGCTGCGCCCGCCCATGTGCACGATTTTCCGGCCCGATACTCTCCACAAATGGGGTTTGAGGGCGCGAATGTCCTCTTCGACACTTGGATCCATCCACTATTGATGGGTCTGGAAGAGCACCTGCTTGGCATGTTCCGAGACGATTTCGAGTTCAATGACACAGCTGGCCCGTCGCACATTTCAGGGCATGCCGAGATGCCGGCCCAGATCACGGAACTGAAAAGCCATATTGGCTGGGCGCCTGAAGCCGAAGCAGAGCTCAAAAAAGTGCCGTTTTTTGTCCGCGGCAAAGCCCGAAAAAACACCGAACAATTCGCCCGCGACCGAGACCTCGATACGATTTCGATTGACACGCTCTATGAAGCGAAGGCGCATTATGGCCGGTAGTCGCGACGCCTCCCCAACCATCAATGTGGTGCTGATATCGCTCGACCGGCAATTGGAAGCGGCTGCGATGAAGGCCTGGATCCGGCTGAAAAAAGCGATGCCAGGGCTGCGCCTTTCCTTCCATGCTGCTGTCGATTGGGACAAAGATGCGGAGTCTCTGATCGCCTGCAAATCCGCCATCGCGGAGGGCGACCTGATCATCGCGTCCATGCTGTTTATGAACAATCACATAGACGCCATCCTACCGGACTTGCAAGCGCGTCGCGAACACTGCGATGCCATGCTTGGGTGTTTGTCCGCCGGCGAAATCGTCAAGCTAACACGGCTCGACCGGTTTCGCATGGATCGCCCACAGAGCGGTCCGATTACGCTCTTAAAGCGCCTCCGCGGATCGTCCGACAAGGCCAAAGCGGGCGCCAGCCAGATGAAAATGCTGCGGCAAGTGCCACGGATTTTGAAATATATTCCCGGTGCCGCACAGGATGTTCGGGCCTATTTTTTGTCCCTGCAATACTGGCTGGCCGGCTCAGATGAAAATATCGAGAACCTCGTTCGCTTCTTATTGAACCGCTATGCTGATGGCGCGCGGGCGATGTATCGTGGGGCGCTGCCCGCAGCCGCGCCAATCGCCTATCCTGATACGGGTCTATATCATCCGCGACTGTCGCCGCCAGTGCTCACAGCCAAGCAAAAGCTACCTTTGGCGCGCAGCGCGCGGCCAGCCGTCGGCTTGCTGCTGATGCGGTCTTATTTGCTGTCCAAAGACACTGGTCACTATGACGGTGTCATCGCCGCGCTTGAAGCCAATGGCTTGCGGGTCGTCCCGGCCTTTGCCAGTGGCCTAGATGGCCGTGAAGCGATCGAGACCTATTTCCTCAAAGACGGCGCGCCGCAGGTCGATGCGGTCGTTTCTTTGACGGGGTTCTCGTTGGTCGGCGGACCCGCTTACAATGATGCCGGTGCGGCCGCAAAAATCCTCGGCGAGCTGGATGTCCCGTATCTGTCAGCCCAGGCGATTGAATTCCAGACTCTGTCCGAATGGCGCGACAATCCGCAAGGGCTGAGCCCGATCGAGTCGACGATGATGGTTGCCATTCCAGAATTGGATGGCGCGACCGGTCCGATTGTGTTCGGCGCACGGTCCGCAGATCCAGACCAACCAGGCGTGATGAGCATGCAAGCCCATCCGGAACGCGCCGACATGCTCGCCCGGCGGGTCAAACGCTTGATCGCCCTGCGCAAAACTCCCGTTTCAGAGCGCAAGCTGGCAATCTCATTATTTAACTTTCCGCCAAATAGCGGCGCCGCTGGCACCGCAGCCTATCTCGATGTTTTTGGCTCGCTGCATAAAATGCTGACCGCCTTGCAAGTGGCCGGTTATGCCGTTGACGGCCCGTCCACCCCGGACGCTTTGCGGGCCGCCATTCTGGGTGACCAAATCATGACCGATGCGCGGGTGCATGACTTGGTCTCAGCCGATGATCATGTGGCTCGCGAAACCCGGCTCGAGGAAATCGAAGCGCAATGGGGTTCAGCCCCTGGGCGACACCAAGTGCGGGGCCGTTCGATCGAGATCTATGGCGCGCGGTTTGGCAACATCTTTGTCGGTTTGCAGCCCTCATTTGGGTATGAAGGGGATCCGATGCGGCTCCTGTTCGAGCGCGGGTTTGCGCCGACGCATGCGTTTGCCGCCTATTATCGCTGGTTGCGCGAAAGTTTTGAAGCCGACGCGGTCTTGCATTTCGGCACCCATGGCGCGCTCGAATTCATGCCGGGCAAGCAAGTCGGCTTAGACCATACCGCATGGCCTGATTATTTGATCGGCGATCTGCCCAATATCTATTTTTACGCCGCCAATAACCCGTCTGAAGCTGCAATTGCCAAGCGCCGTTCCGCAGCAACCACGGTCAGCTATCTGACCCCACCGGTGATCAAAGCGGATATTTACAATGAGCTGCGCGACTTGCAGAGCGAAATTGCCCGTTGGTCAGGCACCGATCCCGCTGAGACCGTGCTGCGCCAAAGCCTGTTTGAAGACATTAAAGTCCAGGCTGAGCGGCTTGAGTTCGCGCTAAGTGAAGACGAGCCGGCCGAGCAGATGATCGAACGCTTGCGCGAGGACCTGCACGCGATTGAAGAAACCCTCATTCCGCACGGTTTGCATGTGGCGGGCGAAGCGCCGACAGACGCCGAACGGGCCGAACTCTTAGATGCGATGACGGACCCACAATCCGATGCGCCGTTAGGTGCGAAACGGCGCGCCGAAATCGATCGCAAGCTCTGCGACAATCAAGAGATCCCGTCATTGTTGCGGGCTCTGGATGCACGCTATATCGCGCCTGTGGCGGGTGGTGATCTGATCCGCAATCCAGACATCCTGCCGACCGGTCGCAACATCCACGGCCTCGATCCCTGCCGGATGCCAAGCGGCTTTGCCATGCGCGACGGCGCGCGCCAGGCGGCTATTTTGCTCGACCGGTTGAAAGCCGATCAAGATCGCTTGCCCGAAACCGTTGCGATGGTGCTTTGGGGGGCTGACAACCTCAAAAGCGAAGGCGCGCAATTGGCGCAAGCCTTGGCACTGATGGGCGCAAAACCCAAGCTCGATTCCTATGGTCGGTTGGCCGGTGCGGAACTGATCCCGCTGGAAACTTTGGGACATCCCCGGATCGATGTGGTGGTGACACTCTCCGGGATCTTCCGAGATTTGCTGCCCTTGCAAACCAATTTGATTGCTGAAGCTGCGCTGGCGGCCGCATCTGCGGATGAGCCGCCCGAGCAGAATTTCATTCGCGCCCACGCTTTGGCCTATCAGGCCAAACATCAGTGTGATTTCGCCACCGCAGCGTTGCGGGTCTTCTCAAATGCGCAAGGTGCCTATGGGTCGAATGTCAATCAGCTGATTGATGCGGGATGTTGGGACGATGAGAGCGAGTTGGCCGAGACCTATACGCAGCGCAAATGCTTCGCCTATGGCGCGGGCAGCACCCCAACGGCGCAACCTGATTTGCTCAACAGCATCCTTGCAGATGTCGATCTTGCCTATCAAAATCTCGAGTCGGTCGAACTGGGTCTGACCACGATCGATCATTATTTCGATACGCTCGGGGGGATCTCACAAGCGGTGAAAACCGCGACTGGCGCGGCACCGCCTGTTTATATTGGCGACCAAACCAGCGGCCATGAATGCGTTCGGTCTTTACAAGAACAAGTGGCCCTGGAAACCCGCACCCGGGCGCTCAATCCGAAATGGTATGAGGGCATGCTGCGCCATGGCTATGAAGGCGTGCGCCAAATCGAAGCGCATGTTTCAAATACGTTTGGATGGTCCGCAACCACCGGGCAGGTCGATCCTTGGGTGTATCAGAAAATCGGCGAAACCTTCGTGCTTGACGAAGAGATGCGCCGCAAACTAGCGGAGTTAAACCCAAAGTCCAGCGCGCGCCTTGCCGGCCGCTTACTCGAAGCCAGCGACCGCGACTATTGGCAACCGGATGAGGCGACTTTGGAAGCGCTTCGCCAAGCCGGAGATGAACTTGAAGACCGGGTTGAAGGCCTGGCCTTCCAGGGAGGAGCAGCAGCATGACACTTTTGGACATGGACCGACCGGGCGCTCGCTCGCTTCCGCCAGATGGCGAAGGCAGTGTCCAGGTCTCGTTGGATCCAAGCCTCGAAATCGAAGGTGCGAAAGTCTTCGCGATTTATGGCAAAGGCGGCATCGGAAAGTCGACCACCTCCTCCAACCTCTCCGTGGCGTTCAGCAAGCTCGGCAAACGCGTGCTGCAAATCGGCTGCGACCCGAAACATGATAGCACTTTTACGCTGACCAAAAGGTTGGCGCCAACGGTGATTGATGCGCTTGAAGCGGTGGATTTTCATAGCGAAGAATTGCGGCCCGAAGACTTCGTCTTCGAAGGCTTTAACGGTGTGATGTGTGTCGAAGCCGGCGGTCCGCCTGCGGGCACTGGCTGCGGCGGTTATGTGGTTGGACAAACGGTCAAGCTGCTGAAAGAGCATCACCTCTTAGAAGACACAGATGTGGTGATCTTCGACGTGCTGGGAGATGTTGTTTGCGGCGGGTTTGCCTCGCCTTTGCAGCATGCTGATCGCGGCTTGATCGTGACCGCAAATGATTTCGACTCCATTTTTGCGATGAATCGGATTGTTGCGGCGATCAAGGCCAAAGCCAAGAATTATGAAGTCCGCTTAGGCGGCGTGATCGCCAATCGCAGCGCAGCGACGGATGAAATCGACCGCTATAACGCCGAAACCGGTTTGCAGCGCCTCGCGCATTTTCCCGATTTGGACGTCATTCGCCGGTCCCGCCTGAAAAAGTCGACTCTGTTTGAGATGGATGACAGCGCCGAACTCAAGGCGGTTCAAGAGGAATATATGCAACTTGCAGAAACGCTTTGGAGCGGCGTCGATGAGCTCGATGCCGAACCGATGAAAGATCGCGATATATTCGATTTCCTGGGATTTGAGTAGATGAGCGCCACAAATTATCTTCGCCGCCGCAATGAGATCGAAACCTATTTTGATCGCACCGCTGCTGATGCGTGGGCGCGCTTAACCTCAGACGAGCCGCTCACCGGCATCCGGGCCACGGTTCGTGCTGGTCGCGATGAGATGCGCGAAACCCTATTGAGCTGGCTACCCGAGGATTTGACCGGCGCGCGCGTGCTCGATGCAGGATGCGGCGCCGGGCAGTTTGCGATCGAAGCAGCCGCCCGAGGCGCGGACGTAACAGCCATCGACTTGTCTAAGTCACTGGTCGCATTGGCCGCCGATCGATCTGAAAACATGACGCTGAAAGGGCGGGTCGCGTTTCATGTCGGAGATATGCTGAAACCGCCAGGGGACGCGTTTGATTATGTCGTCTGTATGGATTCGGTCATCCACTATGATTTGCCAGACTTCCAGTCGACGCTGCACCAGCTGATCGCGCTGTCGCACCAATCCTGTCTGTTCACGTTCGCTCCGAGCACGCCTTTGCTGGGTGTGATGCACACGGTTGGGAAACTGTTTCCGCGCGGCGACCGCTCGCCGGCGATCAAGCCGCATCGCGAGCGTGCCGTGCGGCAGGTTTTGAACGATCACCGCATTTTGAATTCGGCTCGGATTAAATCCGGTTTCTACATTTCGCACGCCATGGAGGTGTCTGCATGACGGATCAGAGACCGAAATTCTCTGATGCCTGGAAAGGGTTAAGTCGCTCGATTCTGCCATTTGCAGATGTCGCGAGTGATGACCTGCCGCTCGGCCGTTTGCTGCGCCTATCTTTGTTCCAAGTCAGCGTTGGGATGGTGCTGACCCTAATTACTGGAACGCTGAACCGCGTAATGATTGTCGAGCTTTTCGTGCCGACATGGCTGGTCGCCGTGATGATTTCCTTACCGCTCGTCTTCGCGCCGCTGCGGGCATTGATCGGGCATAAGTCTGATGCGCATGTCTCCGCTTTTGGTTGGCGGCGCGGCCCATATATTTGGTTTGGATCGCTGCTTATGTTTGGCGGACTAGCGATTATGCCGTTCGCGCTGATCCTCCTATCCGGCGATACGACCGGTCCAGCCTGGGCCGGACAGGTCGGCGCAGCGCTCGCCTTTTTGATGGTTGGCGCAGGCCTGCACACAACGCAAACCGCCGGGCTCGCTTTGGCCACAGACCTCGCGCCAGAGGATGTGCGTCACCGCGTGGTGGCATTGCTGTATGTCATGTTGCTTGTCGGCATGGGCTTGAGTGCATTGGTCTATGGCGCGTTGCTCAAAGACTTCACGCAAATCCAACTGATCCGGATTATTCAAGGCTCGGCGGTGGTCGTCTTTGTGCTCAATCTGGTGGCTTTGTGGAAGCAGGAGGCGCGCAATCCCGCGGTCATTGAAGGGCGCGCCCAAACCGCGAGCTTCGATCAAGCGTGGCACACTCTGCTGACCGATCGGCGGACCAAACGGCTCTTGCTTGCGGTCGGATTGGGCACGCTCGCCTTTGGGATGCAAGACATCTTGCTGGAGCCCTATGGCGCAGAACAACTTCACATGACGGTCAGCGAGACCACGCAACTGACCGCGCTGTTCGCGTTGGGGACCATTATCGGATTTGCCTTGGCGGCGAGAGCGCTCGGCCGCGGACTGGAAGTGCATCGCTTGGGTGCACTCGGTCTGCTTTTAGGGGTGGTTGCATTTAGCTTGGTGATCTTCGCTGATCCCTTGAGATCCGCCTTGGTCTTTCAAGCTGGTACTTTATTGATCGGACTGGGCGGTGGATTGTTTTCTGTATGCATGCTCACCTCGGCCATGGCTGTCGCCGAAACCAGCGATAGCGGCATTGCGCTCGGCGCATGGGGGGCGGTTCAGGCGACGGCGGCTGGCTTAGCGCTCGCCCTCGGCGGCGCGATCAAAGATGCCACAGAAACGGCGGTCGAAGCGGGCTGGCTCGGCCAAGACTTGGACCAAAACGCCATCGGCTACAGTTTGGTTTATCACCTCGAAATTTTGCTTTTGTTCGTCACGCTAGCTGTGCTCGGACCGATCGCGTCACACAGCGGACGCCAAAACTCGCTGCAAGACAAGAAGTTCGGGTTAGCGGCGTTCCCGGACTAAAGGCGCCATAAAGGAGAAGGATATGATTTTTGGCGGAGAGTTTGTGCAAGGGATCGATCTTGTCGACGTATCCCTCTGGCTATTCACAATATTTTTCTTTGGATTGATTTTCTATCTGCGGCGGGAGGATCGGCGAGAGGGCTATCCGCTCGAGACCGATACGACCGGAAAACAAGAAGCCTCCGGCACCTTCTGGATGCCTTCTAAGAAGAAATACAATCTTCCGCATGGTCGCGGAACCTTGGAGCAAGACTTCGGTCCGCGCGATGAACGCGATTTGGCGTTGAAGCGCACCGCAGTTTGGCCGGGCGCGCCTTACGAGCCGACCGGCGACGCAATGCAAGACGGGGTTGGTCCGGCATCTTATGCGCTCCGCGAAGACATCGCCGACCTGACCCTCGAAGGGGCTCCGCGAATTGCGCCGTATCGCGATAGCCCGGGCTTCGAAGTGGCCAAGCAGGACCTCGACCCGCGCGGGCTCGACGTGTTTGGTTTGGACAAAAAAGTCGCGGGCACAATTGTCGACCTTTGGGTGGATCGCTCAGAGGCCATCATTCGCTATCTCGAAGTCGAAGTGCCGGCTTCGGACAGCTCGTCTGGCATGGCGGAGCGGGTCTTGGTGCCGATGCCGTTTGCGAAAGTGATCAACGGTCGCAAACCTCGGGTTGAGGTCGAAGCGGTGACAGCAGCGCAGCTGCAGGCGGCCCCGAAAACCAAACAGGCTCTGTCAATCACCCGGCGCGAGGAAGACCGCATTAGCGGCTATTTTGGCGGCGGCAAATTGTACGCCTTGTCGAACCAGAAAGAACCATGGCTATGAAACTGTTTCATGATGAAGAAACCGGCCCTGCCGAGCCCGTCCCCGGCATGCCAGAGGCCCTTCCGGAGGGCGAAACCATCCTATGGCAAGGCCGCCCGAGTGCGACGGCGCTGGCGATCAATGCCTTCCGGCTGCGATGGGTGCTGGGCTATTTCCTCATCATGACTCTGTTCCGCCTGGCCAATCTCTCATCGAATGCGGCCGGATCAGAGCAGATCACCGGTGTCCTGATGAGTTCGCTGCTATTTTGCGGGGTCGCCGTTGGGTTGATTTATGGCCTATCGATCGCGATGAGCCGGGCGGCCCTGTTTACGATCACCAATCAGCGCGTCGTCTTACGGCATGGCGCGGCGATTCCGAAATATGTGAATGTCCCGTTTTCAAGATTAAAAAGTGCACAGCTGAAGCGCAAAAGCGCGCGGATTGGCGACATTTCCTTGCAATTGGAAGCAGGGCCAGGCCGCCCGCCTTATTTGCATTTGTGGCCGTTCGCGCGACCATTCAAATACGCGAACCCACAACCGATGATGCGCGGGCTTGAGCAGGCCGAGCAGGTCGCACAGCTCCTGGCCCGTGCTGTCTTCGAACAGGCGCCCGACAAAGTGCAGCTCGAACTTGGTCAGAAGGACACAGACGCGCGCCCGAGCTTGCCACCGAAAACCTCTATCCCAGCCACCTGAAGGATCCGACGTGAACGCACAAACCCAAGATACTCGCACGCCGACAATGCTATTGGCCGCGATCGCGGTGCTGGTCGCGTGCGTCACGGCATTTGTCGGGATTGCGCGATTAACCGGGATCGGTGTGGCGGACCTATCAGATGAGCCTTTTGTGGAGCGGATGCAGGTTCGGTTCTTGGATGAGGCAGATGGCGGCGTTGGCGCCTATGAGCCCGAGACCGACGCCGTCTTGCATGTGTTTCAACCCGGCGAGGGCGGCTTCGTGCGCACCGCGCTGCGCTCGCTTGGGCTGAACCGGCGGAAACTCGGGATCGGACCACAGCCGCCTTATGAGCTGCATAAATCGGCGACGGGCCATGTCGTCTTGTTTGATCCCACGACGCAAAAGTCGATCACATTGGACGCGTTTGGCGATGCCAATGAGGCTGACTTCGCACAATTATTTGACTTACCGACCGAGAGAGATGTGCCATGATCCAACCCAAACGTTTTCGCATTCCCTGCATCATTCGCATCACCCATACCTGGGAATCGCTTGAGGCGCACGTCGAGTTGCCCGGGCGTGCGCAACCCGAAATTGGCGATCGCATCACGGTGCATGGCGCGCCGGTGCAAGTGCCATTCGGCGAAACCATCACCATCGAGCGCGAGGCTACGGTCCGACGCGCCGGCCCGCTAGAAAAACTCTGGGTCAAAATCCGATCCATGTTCGAATTGGATGAGCTTTACGAAGTCAACTTTACCACGGAGATTCTAAGATGACCTTCAAAAACGTCACCGCGGAAGAAGCGCTGGGGGATCGCGCCGCGGAATTTGATACCAATGATGCAGCCTTGGACAACACGCTGCTGAGTCCGCGTTTCTATACGACCGATTTTGACGAGATGAATCGCATCGATGTCTCGGGCGTACGCAGCGAATGGGATGCGCTGATCCAAGAGATGAAAGACGATCCAAATAAAGGCCATTTCAAACGCACGGATGAATTCGATAATATTCTCGACCAGTTGGATCCAGCGCTGCGGGCCGAGTTTGTTGACTTCCTGGTCAGCTCGCTAACGGCTGAATTCTCAGGCTGCGTGCTGTACCGGGAAATTGCGCGCAAAGCGTCTAACAAAGACGTCATCGACTTGTTTAAACTGATGAGCCGGGATGAAGCGCGCCATGCGGGCTTTATCAATCATGTTCTGCGCGATTTTGGTATCGGCGTTGATTTGGGCTTCCTGACCAAGACCAAGAAGTACACTTATTTCAAGCCGAAATACATTTTCTACAGCGTCTACCTTTCAGAGAAGATTGGCTATGCGCGCTACATCACGATTTTCCGACAGCTCGAAAAACATCCAAACAAACGCTTCCATCCCATCTTCAAGTGGTTCGAAGAATGGTGCAATGATGAGTTCCGTCATGGCGAAGCGTTCGCTTTGCTAATGCGCGCAAATCCGAAATTGCTGAAAGGGCATAATCGCCTATGGATCCGGTTCTTCTTATTGGCGGTGTTTGCGACCATGTATATTCGCGACCACCGCCGTCCGGTGTTCCACGAGGCGCTCGGCCTTGATCCAAAAACGTATGATCGCCAAGTGTTCGAGCTGACCACCGAAATCTCGCGGCAGGTCTTTCCGATCGAACTCGATATCCATAATCCAAAATTCTATGACAAGCTTGATAAGCTGCGTCGGTTGGCGGATCGAATGGAAGAGTCGAAAGCCAAGAAAAGTGTATTTGCGCGCCTTGGGCGTATGAGCCTCGCCGTGCGTTGCGGCATGCAGTTCATTGGTTTGTACTTCATGCGCACACGCAAAAACCGACCGCCCGTGCGGGTCCGGTTGGAGCCGGTTTGGTAATGCTCGAGACGTTCGCCCCGATCCTAATCTCCGTACTCGCTTGGTGGGTGAGCACGGGCATTCTGATTTGGCTGGTGAGCCGTGGCGGCGGCGTCCGCAAGGCCGCAGCGCTTGGCTTGACCGGGTTGGCGATTGTCTCGACATTTGCGGTGATCGCCTTGCGCGACGATCAGACGCTGCTCGGTGTTTATGCTGGCTTCGGTGTCGGCATCGCCCTTTGGGCCTGGCATGAAGCCATGTTGCTATTTGGATATGTGTCCGGGCCTCGGCGATCGGCCTGCCCGCCAGATCTAAATGGATGGCATCGGTTCAAGATTTCGACCCAAGCGGTCATCCATCATGAAGTGCTGATCGCGCTGCATGCAGCGCTCATTGTTTGGCTCAGCCTCGGGGGTGAGAATCAGATTGCGGCAGCAACGTTCGTGCTCTTATGGGGAATGCGGATTAGCGCCAAACTGCTGATCTTCTTTGGCGCACCAAATGCGTCGGATGCGTTTTTGCCCGGACATCTGAAATATTTGTCGACTTACTTTAACACACAGCAACGTACACGATATTTCCCGATTTTTCTGGCACTGACCAGCGCCGTCGCCATTGTGTTGCTCTATCAGGGGCTATCGACGCAAGCTGGACAGATTGAAGCCACCGGTTACCTGCTCTTGGGAACGCTGGCACTGCTTGCTGTCTTTGAGCATTTGGCTTTGGTTTTGCCATTGCCGGATCAACGACTTTGGTCATGGGCGCAGCGCAAGAACGCGACCGCCAAACCTAAACAACAGAATGAAACATTGGACTATGGGAGGACCTGATGGATTATGAGGCCTTTTTCGAGCGCGAACTTTCGAGCTTAAAAGCCGAAGGCAATTATCGCATTTTTGCAGACCTTATGCGCCGTATGGGGACATTTCCGGCGGCCGATAATCACGGCGAGATCGGCCCGGAAACGGTGACCGTTTGGTGCTCAAATGATTATCTCGGTATGGGGCAGCATCCGACCGTGCTTGATGCCATGCACCGCGCGCTCGATGAGTGCGGTGCTGGGGCAGGCGGCACGCGGAACATCTCCGGGACCAATCATTACCATGTTCTGCTCGAACAAGAGCTCGCCGATCTGCACAATAAGGAAAGCGCCTTGCTCTTCACTTCAGGCTATGTGTCGAATTGGACAACGCTGAGTACGCTCGCGGCGCGCATCCCTGGCTGTTATGTGATCTCCGATGAGCTCAACCATGCTTCGATGATTGAGGGCATTCGACATAGCCGCGCTTTGAAGAAAATTTTCAAGCACAATGACGTTCGTGATCTTGAGCGGGTGCTGTCGGAATTGCCTGAAGACGCACCGAAATTGGTGGCGTTTGAGTCGGTCTATTCGATGGATGGGGATATCGCGCCGATCAAAGAGTTTTGCGATGTTGCTGAGCGCTACAATGCGATGACCTATCTTGATGAAGTGCACGCTGTTGGATTGTACGGACCGCGTGGCGGCGGCGTGGCGGAGCGTGAAGGCCTGATGGATCGGATTACGATAATTGAAGGCACGCTCGGCAAAGCGTTCGGCGTGCTCGGCGGCTATATCGCCGCGTCCTCAACCCTGTGCGATTATGTGCGGAGTTTTGCGTCCGGGTTTATCTTCACAACAGCGCTCCCGCCAGCAGTGGCGGCTGGCGCTCTGGCAAGCATTCGCCACCTCAAGACCAGCGACCTAGAGCGAATGCGGCAACGCCGACAAGTCAAACGCGTGCGCGAACGCTTTCGCGAGGTTGGGATCCCTGTGCTTGAAAATCCAAGCCATATCGTCCCGGTCATGGTCCGCGACCCCGTCAAGTGTAAGATGATCAGCGACACGCTGATGTCCGAGCATGGGATTTACGTGCAACCGATCAACTATCCGACCGTACCGAAAGGGACCGAGCGGTTAAGGATCACGCCATCGCCCATCCATTCCGACGCCGATATCGATCATCTGGTCGGGGCGCTCTCGAAAATATGGTCGCGGTGCGAGCTGGCCCGCGCCGGGTTTAAAGACGTCGGTTGAAAGGACTCTGAGGGCGCGCCCGGTTCGCGGGTTAAGGGTCGAAACGCAAATCGAGCGTGAACGGGAAATGCGCATTGCGGTCTTCTGGGACCGCTTCGACGCGGCCTTGGGAATGTCCCATTGCCGCGAAGCGTGCGAGCCTGCGACCTTCGGCTTCATTTTCATTCACAGGATAGGTCTCGAAGCTCCGCCCGCCGGGATGCGCGACATGGTAGGTCATGCCGCCGAGCGATTTCTCATTGATTGTATCTACAAGATCAAAAACCAGCGGCACATGCGGTTTCATTTGCGGGTGGAGGCTCGACGGTTGATGCCAAGCCTTGAACCGGACACCCGATACGAAATGGCCCTCCTGTGACGTCGGCGTGAGCGGCAAAGCGCGTCCGTTACAGGTCACTTGATGACGGCCAGGGACCAGGCCAGTGGCGCTCAACTCCAGGCGTTCGACGGTGGCGTCAACGGCCCGACTGGTACCGCCGCCCGCGGATTCCTCACCCATGACCGGCCAAGGTTCCAGCGCGTTGCGAAGGGTCAGTGTGACATCGCCGATTTGCGCCCGCCCGCATTCTGGAAAGCGGAACGTGAAAAAGGGCTCGAACCAGGTCAAATCGAAATCAAACCCACCATGTCGGAGAGCGCTAAGGGCGCTGCGCAAATCCTCGCGGACGAAATAGGGCAGCATGAATTTGTCATGCAATTGCGTGCCCCAGCGCACCAGCTTGCCGCGATAGGGCGTGTCCCAAAACCACGCGACCGCAGCGCGCAGCAACAGGTTTTGGACCAGGCTCATTTGCGGGTGCGGCGGCATTTCAAAGCCGCGCATTTCGAGCAAGCCCAGACGCCCGCGCTCACTGTCCGGGCTGTACAATTTATCAATGCAAAATTCGGCTCGATGGGTATTTCCAGTCAAATCAACGAGCAGATTGCGGAACAGCCGATCCACCAACCAAGGGGGTGTATCCTTGGCTGCGTCGAGCTGCTGAAAGGCAATTTCCAGCTCATACATACTATCATGTCTTGCTTCATCAATCCGCGGGGATTGGCTTGTCGGTCCGATATAGAGACCGGCAAAGAGGTAAGACAAAGATGGATGGTTCTGCCAAAAGGTAAGGAAGGATTTAAGTAGGTCAGGCCGCCGCAAAAATGGACTGTCCTCAGGTTGTGCCGCGCCGAGGACAATGTGATTACCGCCTCCCGTACCTGTTCGCCGACCGTCCAACATGAATTTTTCGGTCGACAGCCGAGATAGTCTTGCCTCGTCATAGACGGTTTGTGTGATCTCTTTGAGATGACCCCAATCCTTTGCGGGCTGAACATTAACTTCGATCACGCCGGGATCTGGTGTGACGCTGAGTGTTTCCAGCCGCGGATCGCGTCCGGGGGTGTATCCCTCCAGAACGACAGGTGTATCGAGTCTTGCCGCAACGTTCTCAATGGCGCTGATGAGGTCTAAAAAGTGTTCCGTCCAAGCGATGGGCGGCAGGAACAGGTGCAGCACGCCGCCACGTGTTTGCGCACACAAGGCCGTGTGGATGAGCCCGTTCGGATCATCTTTGAATACGGCGTCATCAGGCGGGTCGCCTGCTGCGATTGCGCGCTGTATGCGAGCATGACTGGAGAGCGGTTTTTGCATATCCGCAAAAGCTCGATCCGGCACGGTTTCGGCGTCGGCTTCTGGCGGCCAGGGCAGGCTGCCCAGCGGCAGTCGCATGCCGATTGGCGAGTCGCCGGTCAGCAAAACCATATGTCCAGTTTTGAAGCGCCATCGATTGCTGATCCATCTTTGGCGGCGATGCGAGTAATGCAAAGGTAGGGCAAATCCAACCGGTGCGTTAAGGTTGTCGTCGATCAGCTTTTGCAAGCGGGTCCGCTCAGCCTGCTCATAGAGATCGGCCTCCATAATGTCCTCTGATAGGGGTAAGCGTGCGTCTTTCCACAAATAGTATGGCGCGTCTTCTCGCGCCGCTAGGACATAAGTCTTGGGGATGCCCAGCATTTCAGAAAGTGTGCAAAGGAAACTATATGCCGTGTCTGCAGAATGGCCGAGATCCTGGTCGGGATCTGCAAGTCGGCTCGGATCGTTCCAAATTGGTTCCGCGTCGCTGCGCCAAAAGCAAGGCATCGCCCAGCGCGGCAGGATTTCACCCGGATACCATTTGCCTTGCGTAAACATCGTCAAAGCGCCGGTCGCGAAGCGCTCACGCAAACGATAGAGCAAGTCCTTTGCGAGCGATTTCTTATCGCCGCCCAGCGCGCCATAATGCCAGGCATCGTCTTCGCGGTCGTCGATTGAAACGAAGGTTGGCTCGCCACCGACGGTCAGCCGCACATCTTTTTCGCTAAGCTTCTGCTCAACATCGCTGCCAAGCGAATCGATCTCCGACCACTGACGATCCGTATACGGTTTGGTGACCCTGGGCGTTTCGGAAATGCGCCGGATCGACATATCGTGTTCGAGCGTCGCCATCGCATCGCCGGCAAAGGTTCCGGAGACCGGCGCCGCGCTCGATGGGTTAGGGGTGCAGCAAAGTGGGATATGCCCTTCGCCCGCGAATAGGCCTGATGTTGGGTCCAGTCCGACCCAACCTGCACCGGGCAAAAACACTTCGGTCCAGGCATGCAAATCGGTAAAATCGGCGTCTGTTCCAGACGGGCCGTCGAGCGATTTGATATCTTGCGCAAGCTGGATCAGATAGCCCGACGCGAAGCGCGTCGCCAGGCCAAGGTGGCGCAGCGATTGGCAAAGGAACCAGGCCATGTCGCGACATGACCCGGAGCCCAATGAGAGCGTCTGGGCGCAAGACTGAATGCCGGGCTCAAGCCGTACCGTATAGGTCAGCGACTGATTGAGCCGCTGATTGATGCCGACCAGGAAATCAATAATGCTGCGCTCGGAGCAATCGACTTGGCTGAGCCAATCCATCAAGCTGGCATCGGACTCTTTGACTTCGAGATAGGGGGCAAGCTCTTCGCGCAAGCTCGGTTCGTATTGGAACGGGAAGGTTTCGGCATAGTCCTCGAGAAAGAAATCGAACGGGTTGAAAACCCGGATCTCGGTCAGCAAATCAACTTCTACTTTGAACTTCCGCAGCTTTTCGGGGAAGTCGACTCGCGCCAAAAAGTTCCCGAACGGATCCTGTTGCCAGTTTATGAAATGCTGCTGCGGCGTGATTTTTAGGCTGTAAGACTGGATTGCATTGCGCGTGTGCGGGGCCGGGCGCAGCCGGATTTTTTGCGTCCCGAGGGTCACCGGACGGTCGTATAAATATGAGGTTACATGTTTGAGAGCCACGACTATACTCATGTTCAGTCCTTCCGCGGCTTCGACCATCGGTTGTCTGGTCGTATCATGCTCAAACCTATCCATAACAAAACTGGCGTGATGTCACGCGCCGCTATCGGGGAAGCTCATTCGTGTTCCAAATACCAGCGCTGACCAGTGATATTTTCCTGATCAATTTCGATTCGCCCAGTTCTCCATCAATCAATATCAACCTGGCGAATAATTTAGCGGG
>JBCCXW010000019.1:0-33470 GCA_039191105.1 Pseudomonadota bacterium | reverse complement strand
GCCTGTTCCTGACCTGCGGACCGGGCCGCGCAGCGAGAAGCGCCGCAAAGTGGCTGAGGCGATTACGGCCGAACTCCAAGAGGCGCACCGCGCCCGCATTGCCTCCGGCGCCCGCCACCCGCGCGAACAGGCGAAGAAGCTGTTCTATAGCCGGGATTTTCATTAGGGATGATCCGAACTCATTGGGCGAGCATTATCAAAACAGACAAAGACCAATCACCTCGCCGATCATCCCGGACTTGATCCGGGATCTCACCCGGCACGTCCGAACACGCCGTACGAGATCCCCGCCTGCGCGGGGATGAGCGGGTCGTGTGAGAGCCTCATCCTGAGCGAAGTCGAAGGACGCGGCAGGCGTCATGCAAATCGTTGGAGTCCCGGCCCTTTATCCTTCGACTTCGCTCAGGGTGAGCCGTGTTGGGCTACTCCGCCGCAGGGCGGATTTCTCGGTCTGGGTCGAAGAGGCCCAGATCCGGCGCGGCTGAGACCTCAGGCGGGGTCGACCGCCCGCGCAGACGCGCCACCATGCGGCGGCGCCAGCGGCCCATTTTCGCAGGGGCCGCCAGCCAAACCGGGGTCACGATCAAGGTCAGCATGGTGGAAAAGCCAAGCCCGAACACCACAGCCGTTGCCAATGGCACCCACCATTCCGCGGTAATGCCCCCAAAACTGATCGCGCCTTCGCGGAAACTCACATTCATCATGAACACCATCGGCAACAGACCGCACACCGTCGTGAGCGTCGTCAGCAAGATCGGACGAATGCGCTGCGCCGCGGCGGCGATCGCCGCTTCCTCACTGGTCCGGCCATCTCTTTGCAGGCGTTGGAACGTATCGATGAGGACAATATTATTGTTCACCACAATCCCGGCCAAGGCGACGACGCCGGTTCCGATCATCAATATCGAAATGTAAGGTAAGACCAGTTGAATGCCGATCAGCACGCCTGCGGTTGCCAGGATGACAGCTGAGAGGGTCAGCACAACGTGATAAAAATTATTGAACTCCCAAAGCAGGATGATGCCCATTAAAAAGAGCGCTGACAGCGCCGCGATTTGGAAGAAGGCTTCAGCTTCGGCGGCATCCTCATCGGCGCCTTCAAACTGGATATCCACAGCCGAATCGATCGTGGCGCCCGCCAGCAAGCCTTTCAGCTCATCGACTTTGGCGGCGCCGGCGCCTTGCTCGATCGCATTGGCCCGCACCATGATGACGCGTTTGCCATCACGGCGTTCGATTTTTGTGACTTTGGGCGCCGGGCGCCGTTCAACGAATTGAGACAAAGGCACTTGGCCGTCCGGCGTTGCGATGCGCAAACGATCAAGCGCTTCAACACTCCGTTCGCTTTCGGGCAGACGCACACGAATGTCGATTTCATCTAGCGCGTCATCGGGGCGATAGCGGCCCACCAGGATACCGTTCGTGACCAATTGAACTGCTGCGCCGACTTGACTGACATCAACGCCAAATTTGCCCGCTTGAGCGCGATCCACCTCGAGTTGGTATTCAATGCCGGGGAGGGGTCGACTGTCTTCAACTTCGCGCAAGCCGTCCATTGAATCGACCAGTCCACGGACGGTCGCAGCCGCGGCCAGCAGCGCTTGGCCATCGTTCGAGCGCAGCGCAACTTGTACGTCTTTGCCCACCGGTGGGCCTTGTTCGAGCTTTTGAACCTCGGTGCGCAGCCCGGGCACGCCAAACAGCGCTTCACGAATGGCTTGCTCGGTGGCACGGCCATCATAGCCATCATCGCGGTCTTTGAGATTGATCAGGATCCGCCCGACCGTGTCTTGAGGGGGTGAGCTGACGCCGTCGAAATTGAAGGTACCTGAGCCTTCGCTGCCAGAGGTGGAGGCCATCGACTCGATCCCAGATACGGGCAGCAAGCGCTGCACGGCCCGCTCAACGATTTCATACTCCTCCTCGGCGGACAAATTGCCTTGGGCCTGGACGAAGACATAAAGCTGCTCAGGTTCTACATCGAGGAACAGCTCGGATTTGTGAGGGGTTGATGAGAACCATATGAAGATCGCAGCGATCACTGCAACGGCCCCAAACGTCACCAAGAATGGCCGCGCGATCAGCGCCGCGGTGGCCCGGGCATACCGGCCAAACCAACCCGAGGCGGCGAGCGGGTCTCCGCCCGAGACACCTGAAACTTCGACCAAACCATTGGATTCGGACTCACTGACACCGCGCCCACCAATCACCGAACCAAGCACCGGCAAGAAAATCAGCGCCATAATCAGCGATGCGGCGAGCACGAAGATCAGCGTGATCGGTAAGTAGGACATGAATTTCCCAACCAAGCTGTCCCAGAACAGGAAGGGAAAGAAGGCCGCAAGAGTTGTGGCCGAAGACGCGACGATCGGCCAAAACATGCGCTTCGCGGCCATCGCATAGGCTTGCTTGCGGTGCAGCCCTTCGGCCATTTTTCGGTCCGCATATTCGACGACGACGATGGCCCCATCGACCAGGATACCGACCGCAATCACCATCCCAAACATGACCATCATATTGATCGTGTAGCCAAACATGCCGAGCATCAAAAAGGCCATCACGAAGGAGCCTGGGATCGCCATTCCGACCATTCCGGCCGAGCGCAAGCCGAGCGCGGCGACAACAATAATCATGACCAGAACCACAGCCACCGCAATCGAGGCTTGCAGCTGGCCCAATTGTTCATCAATCATTTCGGACATGTCGGAGGTGAGAGTGACATTCACACTTTCCGGCCAGCGCGCTCTTGAGCGCTCAATCACCGCCTCAACATCTGCCACCGTATCCAAAATATTGGCCCCGGTTCGCTTGATAATCCGAATCGAAACCGCCGGTTGACCGTTAAATCTGGCATGTTGCTCGCGATCTTTGAACGTCCGCCGAACGTCCGAGACATCTGCCAGTGTTATCGTGGCATCGCCATCGGTCTTTATTGGCAGGTCAAAAGCATCGTCGGCGGTTTTGATCAGGCCGGGAACCTTCACCGGAAAGCGTCCTTCGCCCATATCGATCCGTCCGGCGGGCACCAAGCGATTATTATTGCCAACGGCGGTGAAAATCTCCTGATAAGAGATGTTGTAGGTTTCCAGCTTGGCCGGATCGACCGTAATCTCGAGCACTTCCTCCCGGTCGCCATCGAGTTGTGCTTCGAGCACTCCTTCCAAGCCTTCCAACTCGTCTTTCAGATCTAGGCCTATTTTATAGAGGCTCCGTTCGGGCGCATCGCCGTAAAGGTTGATGGCGAGAATCGGGAACAGCGCCGCATTGACCTCGGAGATGATCGGCTCGCGCGCTTCCTCAGGAAACTCGCGCTTTGCCAGGTCCACTTTTTCCTGAACGTCTAAAACCGCTTGGTCTTGATCGAATGAGACATCGAACTCAACGATAATTTGACCGGCGCCTTCTAGCGCGAAGGAATCGATTTGCTTAACGCCTTCAATCCCTTGCAGCTCGCTCTCAACGGGTCGGACGAGCAGGCGCTCGGCATCTTCCGGTGATATACCCTCGAGCGGAATGGTGATCCCAACATATGGGATCGGGACGTCCGGATCAGCCTCTTTGGGCAAATTGATATAGGTCATCGCCCCGGCGACCAAGGTCACCAGAAGGATCGCCAAAACCATTCTGGCGCGTCCAATCGCTCCATCGATGAGCGCGTTCATCGGCTACAACCCTTCCAAGGCGCGCGGGATCACTTTGACGCCCTCACGCAAATAGTCCTGGCCCGCAGTCAACAGGTTGGCGCCGCTGGGAATGCCGCTGACCCAAATGCCATCCGCAGCATCATCAATCACACGCACCTCTGCGAACTGTACGATATCATCAGCATCGACATAGCGCACGCCGACGCGTCCGTCTTCATGTAAAACTAGCGAGGCTGGTGATAGTAGCAAAGCCGGCACCTCACCAAGGCGCAGACGGACCGTCGCTGTTAATCCTGCGGCAATCGCTTCTTCCTTGTTTGGAATTTCGATTTCGATCCGAAATGTGCGGGTTTGCGGATTGGCGGTGCGGGCGATAAAGCGGATCTCGCCTTGCGTCTCAAGACCAGTGGCAAGGGCGACATTCACGGGGGCATCGCGATCTATGGCGCTTAACTGATTTTCGGTGGCATCAACGGCGACAATAATCGGGTCGAGATCGACAATCCGTCCGCACGCAGCGCCGACGGATAAGAAATCGCCGCTCACAGCCATCCGAGATTCAAACCGACCGCGAAATGGGGCGGTGATTTTGGTCTTCTCAAGTTCAATTTTGGCGGCGGCCAAAGCGGCTTCAGCGCCATCTAATGTTGCTTTCGTCGCCGCTGCGCGGTTCGAGGTGGTCCAGCCTTTTTCTTCCAATTCACGCGCGGCGTTAAATTCCAAACGCGCGACTGTCACATTGGCTTCCGCTTCAGCAATCCGGGCGGCACGGCTTTCAATATCGAGACCGCACAATACCGTCCCGCTGGAGACGATTTGCCCCTCACGGACCCGCGCGTCGACCACCGTTCCCAGCGTTTCTGAGCGGACAATCACTTCGCGATCAGGTTCGGTGCTGCCCTTCAATTGCACAATGATTTGATGCGGGGTGAGGCTCGCCGGCTGCACGATCACTTCCGGGGCGGCGGCGGGGCGGGCATCGGCGGCGACCGCGGCGTCTGCTTGCGGCACTTCGGCAGGCCCCCGCAGAACGGCCCGCGCAACAAAATATGCCACCAATGCCAGGAGGATAAACCCGGCAGTGCGCACAGAATTCGAGAGGGCAGGCATCGGGAGGGCGTCTTTCTGAATGCGATAACGGTTTTGACCGCTTTATTATGGTTAATCGCAATACCGCCGATTTATTTCCATCCCGAAAAATTGCATCGAAAGTATGCGACAATGCGACAATACATAATTTACTTTTTAGGAAAAGTCAGAGGCCCAACTGTCGCGGGTGCTTATTTGACCGGCTTCAACGCCTGTTTGCAGAAACGGGTCCTGCTCCGTGATGCTTCGCGATAGCGGAGTCTTTAGCCCTTAAAGGGCTTTGAAAAGCCGTTTTGACGACGCTCGGTTTCTTCAAAAATCCATTCGATATCGAGGTCTTGCAGCCAATTTGGCAGCGCCTCGGCCCGCGCTTTCGCGCTCTGTTTTGGCGGGGCCATGTTTTGGCCGGGCCGCCGAAAGAGTAGAATGTTCGATGCCATACCGGGACCCAAGCAAGAAAGATGCCGGTCCGGGGGTTTAGTCTAAAAGCGGAACGTGTTTCCAAGGCGAACAACCGAGCGGCTTTGAATCGAGCGAAAGTTCCGGCGAAAATCGCTACCCTCGATCAGAGCCCCATGCGCGAGCGATAAGAAGAGTTCGGTCTCTGGTCGCACTTCCCACCGCAACCGGCCAAAGAAAGAAAGGCTTTCGGAAAGATTGTCATATTGCGTTTGCGTCGAGATTGATAAGTCAGGATTAACATTCACGACGGTATCGATGGATCCAATTTGAACGCTGACATCTCCAGCTGGAACGGAAATATCTTCGCGCGTATAGCCGACCCGCAAGTCTAAATAGGGGCTGGGGCGTGTCAGCACTTGTAAGCCAATCGCATCCAAGTCGCCGCCAAAAAAGTCCTTTGTTTCAAGATCGAGAATGATCCCATAAGGTCGCGACCGGGCACTTTCGATGTTCAACGCTGCGCCATCATTTTGATAAGTGCCGGCGGGAACAACCAAATTGCCGGGCAGTGTGAAGGGGGCCGGGATGCGTTCCTCTACATCAAAAACCGAGGCCTCAATCATATCCGTTCCGGCCGTCTCGACGGTGAACTTATAAATGTCTTCGCGGGTCTCCAAATCATCGCCGAGATCTGTGACGCGAACATGATCCGTTCCGACTTGCCACCAGCGCAGCGGGCCTGAGGCTTGTCGGAACCGGCGATGCCAACCGCCCTCATAGGTTTTTGATGCCGCGCGGTTTACAAAGCCGAGCGCCGGGCGGAATTCAGCGCCGATCTCACGATACTCAAGCGCCCATGCCCATTGGTCATTCGGGTAATCAATGCGAACGCCATAGCTGTCATCATCGCCGAAGACATCGGAAAAGCTGCGCTGGTAAAAAAGATCGGCTTGCAGCCGACCTCCACCGAAGAAAGCTGGGTCTTGGTAGAGATAATCAACGCCGAAGACCTGGTTCTCTGTGGCCCCCGTGGGGTCGCCCGACGTGCCGATGACACCGACGCGGGAATGCCCAAACACATCGCGGGTCACCCGCGCGACGGAGAGGTTCTGGGCGTCAAGATCGTCGACCTCGCCGGTTTGTGATGACAGGATGCCAAGCTCAAAACCGGCAAACTCGCCGCTGAGTTTAACGCCCGCATCGATCGGCACGGACTGGCCTTGAACAATACCGATGCGGCGCGAGAAAAACGGTCGCCCGTTCGGCGCGCGCGCGAACGCCTCACCGCCAAACTCAAAGAAGGCCGTATCTTGCAAGAAGAAGTCACGCGTTTCCGGGAAAAACAGCGAAAAACGACCGGTATTGATTTCGCGATTGTCCAGCGGGGTGTCGGAGAAATCGGTGTTGAACGTGAGAAGGCCGGTGAGGCCTGGCGTAAACCGGTATCGGAGCGTGGCACTCGGTTCGAACTCGAACGCATCTTCGCGCGGGCGCGGCCAATCGCGGGTGGCAATCCCAGCAGCTTGAAGATTAATCTCAAAGCCGCTGCCCCGATTGACATTTTCGATCCCGGTCAGCCGACCGGCGCGGGAGAAATTGAATGTGGACAGCGACTGATCAATCGTTGCCCAGCGATACTCTTCGTTTTTGTGCGATCGCTCGCGGGTTAAAATGAACCCCCAGCCGTCCCCGTCTGGATCAAAATTGATCGAGCGAAACGGAATCGAGAATTCCGCCGTCCAGCCATCTTCTGTGCGCTTGCCCGCCGAGCTCCAAATCGTGTTCCACTCATCAATCGGCGGCCGGTTGGGTTGCAATAGGCGATCGGCGCGCGCGCCGAGGGCATTGACGTCAAATCCAAACCCGGAAATCCCGGTATCGAACGGATCGATATAGAAGCGAAGCATATCATCACGCCAAACATCGCCGTCGCGCTGCATAACGGTTGCACGTATGTTTTCGGGTTCGTCATCGAAAGCTTCGACGGCGACAAACAGGGCATCCTCTGTGTAAGCGAGGTATACAATCGTATCGACCGGCGGATCGGCGATGGTCGGTTCAACTTGATAGAATTCGGTAATGATGGCGGCTTTTTGCCAAGCCGGATCATCTAAGACGCCGTCAAGTTTTGGCGCCTCTTCAGCGGCGATGCGGACCGGCGAAACGGACGGCACATACGTTGCGAAGTCTCGCGGCGGCGTTTCCGCTTGGGCAATCCATGTGGAGAGGGCGGCAACCGAAGTCGCCGCCCACATTTTGCCGTTCAAGTCTCTCATTCAGTTCGCTTTCACGACAGTTTATGACGCACCAAACGGGCTTCTATTCGGCTAGGCACCCAAGACTTCTGGGAGCGTTTTGCAAAACCGCTCGACATCGGCGATTTTGCCCATCGAGACCCGTGTCCATTCATTATAGTCCATATACTGGCCGCGAACGGAAATGTTCTTTTCCGCCATCGCTTTCTGAACGTCATTGGCTTCTTTGCCTGATTTGAAATAGACGAAATTGGTCTGTGACGGCAGGCGTGTCAGGCCAAGCGTATCGACTGTCGTGTTCACCATTTCGCGGGCTTCTTGGATTTTCGACCGCGACATGGTGAGGAATTTCTCGTCATTATAGCACCCAATCGCCGCGGCGATCGACGTGCTGGGCGACCAAGACATGGCTGTGGCACGGATTTTCTGCGCCGTTTCGGCGGAAGAAATCGAATAGCCAACGCGGATGCCCGCCATGCCGTAAATTTTCGAGAAGGTCCGTGTAACGATGACATCATGGCCGGCATTGATCAGCGGGACACAAGAATTCCCTTCAGGATCATCAGACAGCTCGATATAGGCCTCATCGACGAGAACGGTGGTCTTGGCCGCCATCCGTTTCACTGCGGCTTGCAGCGTCGCGGCGTCAGAGACCAAGCCGGTTGGGTTGTTCGGATTGCACAGCTGTACCAGGCCGGTTTGATCTGTCACTTTGGCTTCGATTGCGGGCAAGTCTATGCTCATGTCCGCGCCGAGCGGGACGCGCTCAATTTCTGCCATGCCGAGATTGACGGCGTAGAGGGCGGTGGTGTCCCAGAACAGGCGCGGCGCCACGATCGGACCTTTGGGGCCATAGATCAAAGCGATGGCGCTCAAAACTTCGCCTGAACCGGTGGTGACAACAACCTGCTCTGGCGCGACCCCGTTTTTCTCGGCGATCATTTCGACCAACATGATTTGCGCTTCGCGTGATGTATAGAATGCGCCTTTAGAGGCGGCATATTCGATCATATCGAGCGCCGACTTCGATGGTCCATAAGGGTTTTCATTCCGCGACAGAAGGGCCACGCCTTCTTTTGGTCCGAGCAAATATGGATCAAACTCCGTGGTTGCCGGAAAAGCCGCTTCTGCGGTGGCTGGCTCAACCGCATTTACACTGCTCATACACGCAGCCGCGCCCGCGATTGATGAGCCCATTGCTCCAGTGAGCATAAGGCGACGCGTCAAATTGATACTCATAGTTTCAGTTCCTCCATTAGAACGTTTTCAGGGCATTTTGGGGTAGAATCAGAAATTAGACTTCACGAGAACGAGTTCCACAATACAATGGCTGACGTCACGACAAGATAGACACCAAACACGCGTTTTAGCGATGGGGCATTTAGCGCATGTGCGGCTTTTGCACCGAGCGGCGCGGTGATGAAGGTCATGGCTGTAATCGCTGCCACAGCGATCAAATTGACATAACCGAGCGATCCAGCTGGCAGCGCCTCCTCCCCCATACCCAGTGCGGCGAAGCCGATCGCGCCGGGCACCGCAATGATGACGCCAAATCCGGCGGCGGTTGCCACCGCTTGGTGGATTGGGCGTCCACACATGGTCATGGTCAAGACCGCAATCGTCCCGCCGCCAATCCCAAGCAGCGCTGAGAACCCGCCAAGGAAAGAGGCAAGTCCGGCGCGCACAAACCCACGCGGCATTTGATCAGCGAGCTTCACATCCCGCAAAACCGGTGAGATGAAATGCAAGCCCATGAGGAAAACGCCGATGGAAAAGATCCATTTGAGCGATCGCCCATCCATAAATTGCGCCAGGTAAAGGCCGCCTGCGACCCCCAAGACGAGCCACGGGGCCCAGTCTTTGATGATCGTAAAATCGACCGCCCCCTTTTTATTATGGGCATGCACCGAGCGCGAAGAGGTGACGATGATCGTGGCCAGCGAGGTGCCAATGGCCACATGCGTGAGCACCTCGCTATCGACCCCAAACACCGTAAACACCAGCAATAAAGCAGGAACGACGACGAAGCCGCCGCCAATTCCAAAAAGGCCGGCGACGAAGCCAGCCACTAAACCTGCCGCCATAAGTACGCTTACGAGCTGCAGTAATTGAAGGGTTTCACCCTCTAAACCCGGCATAAAATAATCCGTTCTACTTGAGCAATTTCAGTTGTTTCTGAGAGCTTGAAGGGCAGATCAACTCTGCCCTCCAATTTTTTTTTGATTATTTTCGGTCTGCTCGAATTCTAGAACGTTGCGACGGCTCTCACATAGTAGAACCCACCTTGCCAGTCGACTTCACTGTCAGACCGGTAGATCCGACCGCAGCAAGTGTCGCCAATTGCGGGGTCACCTTCGGCAGGGTACTCATCGAACAGGTTCCGTGCCCCGACCGCGAGTGTGATCGAATCATTGATGTCATAGGCGCCTTCCAGGTCGAATAAGACTTCTTCATCGAAATCCTGAATGTTGCCATTCGCGCCGCCGCTGTCTGAGTTCTCATATGGCCCAAAGATGTTGGCCCGCGCGAGGATGGTAAATTTACCAATCTCGTGGGTGGCCGACAGGTTGGCGCGCCACGAGAGCGGTCCATTCTCGAAATCATATTGCGTTTCGGCATTGAACAGATCGGAAACCTCGCTGTCGAACTCGGTTTCGTTCCAGTTGAGGGCGCCTGAGAACATGGTCGATCCGTTTGCACCCCAGTCTTGGCTATATGTCAGGACGACATCGACGCCGGTCGTGGTCGTATCAAACGCATTCTGGAAGAAGTTCACCCCGCCAATCGTATTGGCATTCGGCACGCCGGCCGCATCCAAGACGGACGCAAACTCGAAGCCAGTGCCTGCAGGCATACCATCATTAAGTTCCGGGAAGTCGATATCATTGATGATCGTAATGGTGGAGACGGCGTTCACACGATCCTCCAAATCGATCTGATAGAAGTCGACGGTATAGGTGAAATTCCCAGCGCTGCCGAGGAAGCCAAAGGCGAGATTGTCAGACTTTTCTGGTCCGAGGGGCTCGGCCCCCAAAGCGATCGCGGCTGGATTGCTGGTCGGGAACAGACCGGTGGCCACCGGAACACCATTTGGCAGACGCGTCGAAACATTTGTCGTCCCAAGCTGGCCTGGCGTCGGCGCACGGAAACCGGTGCCGATCGAACCGCGAACTGAGAACAGATCGCTGAAATCATACTGGGCCGCGAGTTTCCAAACCGTCTCTTCCCCAAAGTCGGAATAGTCTTCGAACCGGATTGCACCTTGGACGAAGAGATTTTCGGTAATGTCAGTCGATACATCAACATAGACCCCGTATGAGTCCCGGGTCAGAGTGCCGACGGAATCCGGGCCGTAACCAGGAAAGCCATTAGACCCGACACCGACGGTCCGATAGACGGGGTCATCGGCATTGGTACAGTCGAGCGTTGAGCCATTCATGATAACCGCTTGGCCAGCCATTGTCGCCATCCGCATGGCGGGATCCTCTTCATCGGTACAGAACCCAAATGGGTCCTGTGAAGAGAATGGTCCATTGGCGAAGGAGGCCGCATCGCCGCCGACAATCTCATACGATTCGTCGAGATAGCTGGCGCCGAAGGCGACCAGAATAGGGGATGCCGTGCCAGCTTCGAATCCATACGAGAAGTCAGCTTGGAACTGGGTTTCTTCGTTGATCAAATCGCCTGGGCGGAAACTGGTCGGCGTGTCCGGTCCGAGGGACGGGTTGATCGTATTGGCGAGTGTGTACTGGATCTCGTTCGAGCCGAAGCGTCCGGACAAGTCCCAGGTGAAGCCGTTCTCCATTTCTCCTTTGATCCCGCCGAGGAAGGAGAAGTCTTCAATCTCGCCAAAGAAGCGCGGCGTGAAACCGCCCGGGAAAATGAAGAGCGGTGAGTACACTGAGCCATCTTGAAGGCGCAGGTTTTCAATCGTTCCATTGCCGGGGAAACGATAGAAGAAGCTGCCATCGCTTTCGGAGCTGGTATAGTTACCAAAGCTGTACAGCGAGATATTCTCGGTTAGGTCGATGCCGGCATTATAGAATAGGGCAAGACGGTCGACATTTGGCGCGCCCCAAGGCTGAACGACATCGCCGTCGCCGATGTTCGCGTCTGGAAGGCCGGCGATATAGGTCGCTTCGTCATACCCTGCGATAGTCGTGTCGAAGCTGCCGCCCAATGCGCCAGCGAAGCGCGGATCATTGACGTCTGCGCAGGCAAAGCCTTCACAATACTGCCGGGCTCGAACGGTCGCTTCAGCGTCATAATACTCACCTGAAATGCTCAAAAAGCCGCTATCGCCTAAGGGTAGGCCGATATTGCCTGCGAGCAGGTATTCGGTGCCATCTCCTTCATAATATTGGCCGGTTTGGCCGGTGAGTGTGATGCCTTCCGAATTGTCTTTCAGGATGAAGTTGATCACGCCCGCAATCGCGTCCGATCCATATTGCGCCGCTGCCCCGTCGCGCAGAACCTCAACCCGGCCAATCGCCGTGGATGGGATGGTAGCGATGTCAGGCCCCTGCGTTCCGGATCCGCCAATTGAGACCAGTGCCGCCCGGTGGCGACGCTTGGAGTTGACGAGCACCAAGGTCTTGTCTGTCGGCAGGCCGCGTAGGGTGGCTGGGCGAATAAAGCTCGCGCCGTCAGAGATGGGCTGTCTGGAAAGACTGTAAGATGGAACCAGGGTCCGAAGAATGTCATTGGTGTCGGTGAATGAGACCGCCTCAATGTCTTCAGCGCCAAACACGTCGATCGGAACGGGCGAATCGGTGACTGATCGCGGCGCGCCGCGGGCACCGGTCACAATGACCGTTTCCTGCACGGCGGTATCGTCCTCAGCATCGGTTTCTTGGGCCGTTACTGTCGGTGCGAAGGCGACCCCTGCGGAAAATAGAGCGCACGATAAAAGCTGCGCGCGATACGATGATTTCATCTTAATTGTCCCTCTATGCCGAAGCACATCGCGCTCGGCTGAAATAGCAACTTAACTTGGTTGGACGCTTGAACGGCAGGCATCTAAGCCAACGCTTTTGCCGATCGAGGATCCGTTAGATTTTATGAGAGTGAGACTCTGCGCCGAGCCTCGCTTGGCGACGGTTTCGTCGCATCAGGGTACGCCATTGCACCGCTCGAGTTTCTTGTTCGCCATTGAACAATATACCCAGACTTTCGGAACTTGAGCGTGGGCGACAGATAGAGATACAGACCGACGGTTGTTTTTAAGTTGGATGCACGCACATCGGGCAGGAAGAAAAAACCGACGACCAAGTCTTAAGCAGCGTGCCCCTATTGCGCTCCAACCGCCGCTCTAAAAAAAGCCGCGCCGATCAAGGGACCGACGCGGCTGAATCTATCAATTTTTGAAGTGTTTAGAACTTCGCGGCGAGCCGTGTATAATAGTATCCACCCTGCCAGTCGACGATACTGTCCGAGCGATATATGCGCCCACAGCACACTTCGAAGTCACCCTCATCGGGATATTGATCGAAGATATTTCGAGCACCGACTGTGATGCTAAAGATATCATTGATATCGTATGTGCCCTCAAGATCGAATTGGACGACGGGATCGAACTCCTGTGTGGCCGTGATTTCGCGGATACCATCCGAGACCGCGGAATCGGTTTGCTCATAGCTGCCGAAATAGTTGGCGCGGGCGAGAATTGTGAATGGGCCCGTCTCGTGCACGGCGGTGAAGACACCTCGCCAATTCGGCGTGCCGTTTTCAAAATCGGCCTGGGCTTCAATATTAAAAAGATCGCCAACATCGCCGTCGAACTCTTCCGTATTGTAGTTTATCGATCCTGTGAAACTTGTGCTTGAACCGTTCGCCCAATCCATTTCATACGTACCGACGAAGTCCACGCCTTGCGTTACTGTGTCAAATGCATTGGTGAAATAAAACACGCCGCCAATGGATTCCGCGCCGACAACGCCTGCCGCTTGCAGCGCCAAGAAATTATCATACGCTGTGCCATCATTTGGATTGGTTGAAACGTCCTGCGTCGAGATGGCGTTGATACGATCTTGTAGCTCAATCCGATACGCGTCTACGGTGAAGGTGAAATCCGCAAATCCTCCAGTCACGCCGAAGGCGATATTGTTGGATTTCTCAGGCTCCAAAGGGGTCGCCCCGAGTGCGCCAGCAACTGGACCTGCGGCCGGGAACAAACCCGTCGCTACAGGGAACCCATTGGGCAGGCGCGTTGACACATTGGTCGTGCCTTGTTGGCCAGGCGATGGCGCCCGGAAGCCAGTGCCAACCGATCCGCGAACACTGATCGCATCGGTGACATCGTATTGGCCCGCGAGTTTCCAAACGACCTCTTCGCCAAAGTCGGAATAGTCTTCAAACCGCAACGCGCCCTGCACGAACAAATCGTCTGTGACATCTGCACTTAAGTCGGCATAGATGCCGACCGAGTCGCGCGAATAGCTGTCGGAAAATTCTGGTGAGTATCCGGGGAAACCATTCGACCCCACGCCAACGACGCGATAGACCGGGTCAAGTCCAGGAATGCCATCGTCTTCAATATCATCATCGTCATCGTCCGCAGTGGTGAAGTTCGCGCAGTTCAAATCAGCGACCCCAGCGCCTTTCGCTGTTGGTGTTCGAGTGGTCGCATCACACAAGCCAAACGGGTCGGCGGCGGCGAAGGGTCCCGGAATATAAGACGCTTCCTCGCCCTCCACCAGTGTATAGCTCTCATCAAGATAAGTGGCTCCGAACGCAAACACGACAGGTCCCGACAGTCCAAGATCAAACTCTTGGCTGAAGTCCGCTTGCAGCTGGTACTCGTCATTGATCAGATCACCCGGACGGAAACTGGTTGGCGTATCTGGCCCCAAGGATGGGTTGATCGTGTTTTGCAGGGTATACTGGACTTCGCTTTCGCCGGCACGGGCGCTTAGATCATAGGCGAATCCATTGTCGAGTTCGCCTTTCAAACCGCCAACAAAGGACCGATCAAACACGTCACCGCGGAACCGGGGTGTGAAACCGCCTGGGAAAATCGAAAGCGGGGACCATAAAGAGCCGTCTTCTAAGCGCAAATCTTCAATCGTACCGTTCCCCGGATACCGATAGAAAAAGCTGCCATCGGATTCCGACATGGAATAGCTCCCGAAAGCATAGAGATCAGCGTATTGGTTAATCTTATAGCCAGAGTTGACGAAGAATCGCGCCGCCTCAAGATTGGGTTGGCCCCAAGGCTGAACGAAATCTCCAAACCCGATATTCGCATCCGGCAAACCTGCGATAAAAGTCTCTTCATCAAAGCCTGCTAGACTGTCATCAAACCCACTCCCGCTCAAAAACCTGGAATCATTTGCATCAACACAGGCAAAGCTCTCGCAATATTGCTCGCCGCGCACACTCGCATTCTGTTCTGTGATCTCGGCGGATAGATTGATGAAGCCCGCGTCGCCAAGCGGCAACCCAATATTGGCCGCCATCGTATAATCGAAGCCATCCTCTTCGAAATACTGACCGGCTTGATAGGTAAAGGTTGCGCCTTCCGAGGAGTCTTTGAGGATGAAGTTGATCACGCCGGCAATCGCGTCAGAGCCATACTGCGCCGCGGCGCCGTCGCGAAGGACCTCGACATTCGCAAGCGCAATGGCGGGAATGGTCGCGATGTCAGGGCCTTGCGTCCCTGATCCGCCAATTTGCACCAGAGCCGCCCGGTGCCGCCGCTTGGAATTGACCAAGACCAGCGTTTTGTCGGTGGGCAGACCGCGCAATGCGGCCGGTCGAATAAACGACGCGCCATCTGAAATTGGCTGACGCGTCAGCGAATAAGACGGAACAAGCGTTTTTAGAATATCATTGGTGTCAGTGAACGATACGGCTTCGATATCGTCCGCGGCGAACACATCGATCGGCACGGGGGAATCCGACACCGACCGCGCCGCGCCGCGCGCGCCAGTAATGATAATGGTTTCTTGGACGGCGGTCTCGTCCTCGGTTTCATCTTCTTGCGCAAAGATCTGGGGCGCAAGCAGCAAATTTGCGGACAGCAATACGCCCGAAAGGAGCTGGGCGCGATAAGAACACAACATGTTTCATTCCCTCTTACCGTCCCCTAAATTGGCCGACACTTATGGTGCGGACTTGATTTGATTTACGGTAAGGCCGTTCGGTTGAAACAGGTTTTGTCGCAGTCCTGATACGTTTCGATTTGGCCGTTTATGACCCTTGATGCGGGCCGATTGCGCGATCTGGGAAGATCGACGCAGGCGCCCATCTTTGGACGCTTGGATGTTTGAGTTCGCCGTTGAACTCTCGACTCAGATTTCGCTTTCGATCTCTGTCGGATATGTTTTCAGCATTTTGCGCAAAAGTATTTCAAGAAATTGCTCGGCCATCGGGCAGCAATAAAACGACTCGCTCAAAGATTGACCAAGTCCTGGTTCGCTTTGGCTTAGGGCAGAAGGTCCGAATACACGAGCAATGTCTCAGCAACTTCTTTGATCGGCTTTGATTGGCGCATCGCCAATTCGCGCAAAGCACGATACGCCTCTTGTTCATTTAACTGTTTTTTGTCCATGAGCAGGCCTTTGGCGCGTTCGATCGTTTTGCGCGCGGCCAATTCTTCTTGTGATTTGAGCAACTCATTGCGAAGCCCTTCACTGAGTTTGAAGCGCTCCATTGTGACGTCGATCAAAGTCGAGATTCGCCCAACATCGAAGCCATCGACCACAAACGATGTCACGCCAGAGCGGATGGCGGCGCGGGCCATGCGATACGGATCGCTCTGAACAAAAACCAAGACCGGGATCGGAGTGATGGCGATTGATTGTTCTATTTTCGCGAGGTCAGACTGTTCCAACACAGTTTGATAAATCACAACAATATCATGATCCTGGATGGGCAGAGGGGCGTCGTCCGTTGGCTTGCCGGTGCCCAATGCCTCGAACTCATAGTCTGTGTTGAGTTCAGACTGGATCGTATCCACAATCGAAGCCTCGTCCGCGATCAGCAGGACGCGTGTTGAGGGCGAGGCAGACGGCATAAGGATCGAATACGGCTCCGAGAATCAAACTCACGCCTTAATAAGCCCTACCGAACCTTCGGGTTGGCAAGCAGATTGTAACGCTTCGTCTCTTGGAGCATTTGCGGTGACCAAGAACGCGTCAGACTTGCACGGACGCGGGGCTTAGTCGCGGCTGCGGCGCGCGCGTAAACCATAGAAATCGTCTGAAATACGACTCTAGAGGGAAGATCTCTCAACCATCATTGCCGGTTTCATAGCGCTCAGCGATTTGCGCGCCGAGTTGATTCACCATTTCAAACAGTGCGTTTGGATCGCTATGGCGAAGCTGTGACACTTCCAATTCCATCCCTTTGGCAAAGATCAGCTCCGGCGTTTTATGGTCGATCGCCACCAGGATCTCGCGCGCCAAATCTGCTGGATCGTCGCCGCCATCTATGTTCGCGTCCGATTTGCCGCGGCGGGTCCCATCTGCGGTCAACGCGTTGCGCGAGACATCGGTCGCGACCGAGCCGGGCAGGACATTCGTAACGTGGATATTATGCCGGATGGACACTTCGGCTCGAAGCGAGTCCATGTAGCCAATCAGCCCGTGCTTTGCAGCGGCATACGCGGTTCGCAAAGGTGGGCCGATCCGGCCGGCCACAGAGCTGATCGCGACAATGTGCGCGCCGCCCGCCTCGACCATGCGCGGCAATTGCAATTGAGTCAGCCAAATCGGTGCGATCAGGTCAATATTTATGAGGTCGGTGTAGACTTGTGGCGCGGTGTTTATGGCAAGACTGCGCTGGCTAACGCCCGCATTGTTGACCAAGATATCCACCCGGCCTTGCCAGGCCCATGCGGTATCAACATGGCTGGCCAGCGCGTCATAGTCGGTCACCTCAAAGGGTAAGACCAGCGCTTGTGTCGGCAATCCGTCGGCGACCTCTTGCAGCGTTTCAACCCGGCGCCCGGAAAGAATGATTTTTGCCCCTGCCGCTGAGAGCGCTTCGGCCACGGCCTTGCCGATTCCCGATGAGGCGCCCGTGACCCATGCTGTCTTACCTTGATAATGGCTCATGCGTGTTACCTCTCGCCTTGTCTCCACCATCCGCTCGGTATCCTTCAGGACGGCTTCCGTGGCCAGCTCTTTTCTCGCCCCCGTCATACAACTTGGCGTGTTAGTTATCTCAGTGTCTCAGATAAAAGACATAAAGCGATAATGACATGTTCCGGTACACAGTCTTCAATTTCCGATCATGGAATAGGGACAGTGTGGGACTTTGGGCCAAACGCAATTCAACTTTGACGACATTCCGGTGTTTACGAATATCGAACGCGGTCCGCTTGAGATGTGGGCCAGCGCGTGTGCCGCAATCTTCGAAATCGCGCCCATGCGCAAAATTGACCAAATTGCGGACTATCAGGTCTCTGCATGGTTTGTGGATCCGATCACGGTGAGCAACTCATTTTATAAAGGTATGGTCGCCAGGCATGGCCGATGGCATGTCGAAGAATCCGGTCACCAAGTTCATTTGCACCGCTATCGGCACGGTCGGGCAACCGTCGAAACGGACGATGCGCCGATAGAGTGCGAGACGGGCGAGATCACGCTCTTAGACTATTCAAGGCGCTTCACGTCGCTGCACACACCCTCACAGTGTGACAGTTTCTATATTCCACATACCGCGATCGGATATGACCCCGCGGTTCATCCGCAGTCGCTGATTTACGAACCGCATTCGATACTGGGCCAGGTTCTGAGTATGGAAATGGACCATGTCCTTGCGACCTTGAGAGATGGCGCCACATACATTACCCGCGCGGATATGCGGCGGTTTCTAGGATGCGTCGAAACCGCGATCTCGCCTTCCCTGGCGAGCGAATCGGCGCGCGCGCAAGCCCAGGCCAGCTTACGAGATCTCATTCGGGCTTTCATCGAGGCCCGCTTGCGTCACCCGGAGTTGACCGTCGATTTGGTGTTGAGCAATTTTGGCCTATCGCGGGCGGGCCTTTACCGAATGTTCCAAGCAGAAGGCGGCGTTCGCAACTATATCACGCGACGACGGTTGCAGCGCGCGGTTTTGGATATCGCAGAGAACCCGACGCGACGCGGGCAAATCCACGAGGCGGCGCTGCGATGGGGCTTTGCCTCTGATACCACTTTCCATCGCGCTGTGCGCCGGGAATTCGGAACCAGCCCTGGCGCCTTGTTTGAAATGCCGATCCACGGCCCCGCGGACGTGCGCCCACGATCTATCGTTCACGAATTAATGAACGAAGCGGCCCGGCCACTCACAGCTGCAACTGATAAGAGTTAAATTCGACCAAAAGCTCGCTCTTTCGCTGCAAACAAGACCGATCCCGTTAGATGGACAGCTTTATTTCCGCTAAGGCGGTGTTTTTTGGTAAAACTGTATTACTTGCAGCTGTATGACGTTCGGATCAAACTCTTCTGCGTTGTGTTTTGCGACGCTCACCCTTGCGGCGTGCGCGACCGTGCCGCCGCCGCCAATGGCGCCCGAGCCGTTGCCGCGCGCGGGCCAATTTCTAAATGCGGAGAATGAGGCGATCGAGGCAGATGTCTCAGCAGCAGACTGGTGGCAACGTTTTGAAGATCCGATTTTGATTCAGCTCGTCGAGACCGCCCTGGCAGAAAACAAAGACCTGGCCGTCGCGCGGGCGAATATTGATATTGCACGCGCGATCTTAGCCAGTGAGACACTCGAGCGCTCGCCAGCGACCAGTACCACTGCTGCCGCCGATGTCGGCCGCGCTACGCGAGAGGGTGCCGATACAGAATTGACGGCCTCCGGACGCCTCGGCGCCACTTGGGAGATTGATCTCTTTGATCGCATTGAATCCGAAATCCAGAGCGCGGCTTTTTCACTTCAACAAGCGCGCGAGTTGAGACGCGATACAGCGGTCACAATCGCCTCAGAAACGGCGCTTGCTTATGTCGATTTGCGCGGCAACCAAGTTCGGCTCAGCGTGGCGCAATCGAATGCTGACCTACAAGGCGAAAGCGTCGACCTCTTGCGGGTGCTGTTTGAGAATGGCCGTGCGACCCGGTTAGACCTTGAGCGGGCGGAATCGCAGTATCGCACAACTCTGGCGTCGTTGCCGCTTTTTCAAGCCAATATCCGTACGTCGGCAATCCGCCTCAGCGTGCTGACGGGGCAAAGCGATTTTTCCACGTCCGACGCTTGGGCGTTGACGGTTGAGGCTGTCCCGATCATCCCGGCTCCGCCAGCCAGTCTCAATATTGGCACACCTGACGCTCTCATCCGCCGCCGTCCGGATATCCGTGCCGCAGAGGCGGATATTGCCAGTCGCTTTGCCCTGGGCGCTGCCGATCGTGCTCGTTTGTTTCCGACGCTCACCTTTAATGCCGACCTGCTGGCGCTGTTTACGGAAAATATCGATCTTGAAGATAGTTTTGGATTTGCCATTGGCCCGGCCATTTCCTGGGAAGGTCCTGATTTGAGGCGAGTCGAAGCGGATATCGAAATATCGGATGCGCAAACGCGCGCGGCCTTTGCGGTCTATGAGAACGCGGTTATAAATGCGTTGGCAGAAGTCGAAACGGCGTTGATCGCGTACGGACAGGAACAGGTTCGACGCGAAGATTTGGAAGCTGCCGCGATCGCCGCCCAACGGGCTTTCGAGCTCGCGCGGCTGAGATTTGATGAAGGTCTAGACGATTTTCTCGACGTGATCGATGCGCAGCGCACTTTGCTCGACGCACAAGACCGCGTTGAAAACAATAAACTAGAGGCAACCAGGCAGGCGATATCAACGTATAGAGCCTTAGGTGGAATTTGGCAGGACGAGGCATTTGCCGATAGATCGGCTGAAGGAGAATGACATGATGTCGGTCAAACGACTAATTTGCGCGATTGGGATCGCGGCATTGATCGCAACGCCGGCAATGGCACAGCGCGGCGGCCCGGCCAGTGTCTTCGTCGATCCGGTGATCGAAAAAGAGTTCTCGAGGGACATTGAGGCGCTCGGCACTCTCGAGCCGAATGAGCAAGTCGAACTGTCCCTCAACGCATCCGATCGGATCACGGCGATTTACTTCGATGATGGCGAGCGGGTCCGCGAGGGCAAAACGCTATTATCGCTCGCGCAACGCGAACAATTAGCACTTGTGGAATCTGCAGAAGCGGATGTTGAAGAGGCGGCACGGCAGTTGGAGCGAGTGGTCCGTCTCGCATCAGCCGAAGCTGTATCCGTGTCAGAGCTCGACCGCGCGCAACGCGATCTCGATAGCGCTGAAGCCAATCTGCGCGCCCTTCAGTCGCGGCAAAGCGACCGCGTCTTGGTGGCGCCATTTGACGGTGTGCTCGGCTTTCGACGGGTCAGCGTCGGATCATTTGTGCGCCCCGGAGATGTGGTTGCGACGCTGATTGATGACAGTGAAATGAACTTGGATTTCGATGTGCCATCGATTTTCGCCCGGTCCATTCAACCTGGAACGTCAATTATCGCCGAAACCGATGATTTGCCAGGCGAACGCTTTACTGGCGAGATTGCGACCTTGGACAATCGTATTGATCCGATTACGCGGTCGATCAGAGCCCGCGCGCGGATCCCAAATGAGGCGCAATTGCTGCGTTCGGGCATGTTTATGCGCGTCACGGTCACAGCCGATCCGCGTACCAACCTCGCCATCCCGGAAGAAGCGGTGCAACCGGTTGGGCCCAAGACCTTTGTATGGCGGGTCTCGGAAGAAGAGGGCGAGCTGAAAGCGCGCCGCATCGAAGTATCGCTCGGCCAGCGCACAGATGGCTATATCGAAGTTGTGGCCGGGCTCGATCGAAGCGACCGAATCATCACCGAGGGGATTATTCGCGTCCGCGAAGGCTCATCCATCAAAATCCAAGATGAGGCGATGCTGGATCCGGAGGGGACCCAAACTTCTAACATTGCCAGCGCGCCCGCTTCGGGCAGCTCAGCGAATTAGGAGGGCGACCGGTGCTGCTTTCGGATACCGCTGTTACACGGCCTGTTTTCGCGTCTGTCATCGCCCTGATTTTGGTCATTCTCGGGATTGTCGCTTTTGATCGGCTAAGCCTGCGAGAGTATCCCGATATTGACGCACCGATCGTCACAATCGAAACCAATTATCCAGGCGCTTCGGCCAGTGTCGTCGAAACGCGCATTACCCAGATCATCGAGGATCGAATCGCTGGTGTTGAAGGCATTCGGTTCATTGATTCAAATTCTCAGGACGGGCAATCCGAAATTTCGATTGAGTTCGGCGTCAATCAAGACATTGATGTGGCCGCGAACGATATTCGTGATCGTATCTCCGGCGTGCTCGACAATTTGCCGGAGGATGCCGATCCGCCGGAAGTTGAAAAGGCCGATGCCAATAATGATGTCATCATTTGGCTCAATCTCGCGGCCGAAAACCTGACAACCGCCGAGATCTCTGATTATGCCGAGCGCTATTTGGTCGATCGCTTCTCGGCGCTGGATGGTGTCGCCCGGGTTCGGGTCGGCGGTTCGCGCAATTATGCGCTACGGATCTGGATTGATCGCCGGGCGCTGGCGGCACGCAACCTCACCGTCAATGATATCGAACAGGCCTTGCGGCGCGAGAACATTGAAGCGCCTGCCGGGAGCATTGAATCCAATACACGGGCCTATACCGTCCGCATTGACCGCGCCTTTCAAACCCCCGAAGACTTTGCCGGTCTGGTGATTGCCGAAGGTGAAGAGGGGTATCTGGTACGTCTTGGCGATGTCGCGCGCGTAGAACGCGGCACCGTTGAAGACCGGAATATGTTTCGCGGCAATGGCGTGCCGATGGTTGGACTTGGCATCGTCAAACAGTCTACTGCCAATACGGTAGATGTCGCCAATGGCGCCAAAGCGTTGGCCGATCAATTGAACGAGACGTTGCCGGAAGGCATGGTCATTGCCCGCAGCTTTGACAGCTCCGTATTTATTTCAGCCTCAATCCGCGAGGTGTATACCACTCTGGCCATCGCAGTGGGCCTGGTGACTTTGGTCATTTTCCTGTTTCTCGGCAGCGCGCGAGCGACGATCATTCCGGCGATTACGGTTCCGATTTCAATCATCGCTACGTTTACCGTTCTGTATGCGCTTGGTTTCTCGATCAATCTCCTGACCCTCTTAGCTATGGTTTTGGCCATCGGCTTGGTGGTCGATGACGCGATCGTAGTTCTAGAGAACATTTCCAGGCGGATGAAAGAGTATGGCGAAACGCCTTTGGTCGCGGCCTTTAAAGGCACCCGGCAAGTGGGGTTCGCTGTCATTGCCACGACGCTTGTCTTGATCGCTGTGTTTGTCCCGATCACCTTTTTGCAAGGCGACGTTGGACGGCTATTCACAGAGTTTGCCCTCACCATCTCCGCGGCAGTGGTCTTTTCCAGTCTGCTTGCGCTGACGCTGACGCCGATGATGGCGTCGAAACTCTTATCGCAGCCGAGTGATAAGCCTTCGCTCGCGACGGCCTTGCCGCGGATGGTAGATGGTGCCTTTGGTTTGGTTCGCAAAGGCTATGGCGCCTTGCTCAATCTGTTCTTGCCGCGGCCGAAGCTGATGGCGATCGGATTGGTCTTATCGCTGGGAGGCCTATTTGCGGCAACCTGGCAGTTATCAAACACGGTGACGGAAGAATATGTCCCACGCGAAGATCGCGGCGCGTTCTTCGTCATCGTCAACGGACCGGAAGGGGCCTCCTTCAGCTACATGGAGCGATACATCGACGAAGTTGAACGGCGATTGCTCCCGTATACGGAAAGTCAAAATGGCAATCCACCAGAAGTCCAGCGTCTGCTCTTTCGAGCGCCCGGATTCGGCTCCTCGGGCTTCAATCAGGCATTCATCATTGTCGTATTGACGGATTGGGCGGTGCGCCGACCGGCCGACACACTGATCGCGGAGTTCAATCGGAGCATGTCCGATTTGCCCGGCGTGCGCGGTTTTGCGCGAATGCGACAAGGGCTTGGCGGCGGTACGGGCAAACCGGTACAATTCGTCCTTGGTGGGCCAAGCTATGACGTTTTGACGGAGTGGCGTGACACGTTCGTCGATGCGCTCGAAGAAGCCGATTTTGGTTTGGTCGATATCGATTGGGATTATAAAGAAACGCAACCGCAATATCGGATCCAAGTCGACTATGAGCGCGCGGCCGATCTCGGGGTCACTGTCTCAGATATCGGCGCCACGCTGCAAACCATGCTCGGATCGCGCCGGGTGACGACCTATATCGACAATGGCGAAGAGTATGACGTCATTTTGGAAGGCCTGCGGTCAGATCAAAACAATCCCAATGATGTGGAAAACATCTATGTTCGCTCCTCGCGCTCGGGCAATCTGATCCCGCTTTCCAGCCTCATCAATATCAACCCTGTCGCAGACAGTCCGACGCTCAATCGCTATAATCGTGTGCGCGCGATCACCATCGAAGCAGGATTGGCGCCTGGGATCTCCCTTGGCGATGCATTGACGCAAATGCAAACGATAGCGCGCGACATCCTGCCGACAGAGGCGACCATCGATTTCAAAGGACAGTCACTCGATTTCAAAACCTCAGGGTCATCGATCGTGTTTGTCTTTGTGATTGGATTGGTGATTGTCTTCTTGGTTCTCGCGGCGCAGTTTGAGAGTTATCGCCACCCTGTGATTATTATGTTGTGCGTGCCGGCCACGCTCGCCGGTGGCTTGCTTGGGCTCTGGCTCACGGGCAACAGTCTTAATATCTATACCCAGATCGGGTTGATCATGTTGGTCGGGCTGGCAGCGAAAAACGGTATTCTAATCGTCGAGTTCGCCAATCAGTTGCGCGATCAAGGCCGTTCCTTTGACGACGCGCTGAAAGAGGCCGCGCTGGCGCGTTTGCGCCCGATCGTAATGACCGGTTTGACCACCGCGGCTGGAACGCTGCCGCTAATTCTCTCCAGCGGCGCCGGTGCAGAAACACGCGCGGCCATTGGTGTGGTGATCTTGTTCGGCGTCATTGCTGCGGTCCTAGTGACCGTTTTATTGGTTCCGGCAGGTTATGCCTTGATCGCCCGCGGCTCGGGTTCGCCGGGTGATGTTGCACGCCGCTTGGATGAAGAATCGCGCGCCACGGCGCCTATGCCGGCGGAGTAAAGCGTTTACTTGACCCGGGTCACACGAAACGCCGTGCCGCCGTCAAGCTTCATTTTAAAGCTGCCAAGCGACGCTTTGCGGATTTCGGCAGACTCAACGCCAACTTTTTTCGAGTAGCGCACGCGTTTGGTGTCGATTTGATCCCAGACTTGTCCGTTTTCCAGGGTGACCCGGACCTTATCGGACCGTAGGCGCGAAATATTGCTGACGGCAAATTCGACGCGGTCGGGCGCGGTGTCTTCGCCGCCACCGAATTTCGGCATGACGATGCGCGGCAGGCTCGGCAATGAAAAGCCAAACGAGTCTTCCTGGATCTCTGCCATTTCGGACTTGGTGATGGTCGCGACTTCGCCGGCCGCTTCAGCGGTTTGAAAGCGTCCGACCGTGTCATCATAACAAGCGAGCCGTGCCGAATTATCGGTGATTTCGGCGCAAGCGTAGATGGCCTCGGTTGAAATCGGGTCAACGGCTTCAGCCTGCGCGGTCGTGGCTGCGCTCATGGCAAAGGCGGCGAGGAATGCAGAACGCGTGAGGGATCGACGGATCATTGTGAGCTCGTAACTGTCTTATCTTGCGCCATCATAGGCCGAGATGGCGAAGAGCGAAAGTCGGTACGGGCAGGGTGGCTCAATCCGGGACGAGGTCGAACGGCACGGTAACGCGTTCTGATCCGTCAGAAATCGGATCGGTGCCGTGCCACATAAAGCTCGGAAACAGCACGAGCAGGCCGGGTTTCGGTTGCACCCATTTCTCTGGACCCAGTTCGGGCTTCGTTGTGAATGGCGGTTCGCCGAACTTTATCCATCCTGCTTTGCTGGCGCCCGCCAGCGTTTCGTCGGGCACGCTGGCATAGTAAGCCGAGCTGATCCAGCCATTGGGATGGACGTGATTGACATGCCGACCGCCGCCTTTCAGCGTCACCGACCAACAGCCATTGAAGCGATAAGCACCGGTATTGCGTTTGGTCAGCGGATGATCGACTTGGCGGCCAATCTCTGCCAGATACGCGCGGATGGGCGCATCGAGCGCTTGCAAATAGGCTTGGATCACCGGATCAGGCGCGTGGACCAAGTCACGCGCCGTTTGCGTGCCGCCGCGCAGCGTCTGATCCAAAGGACGGCGCGCGAAGGTCTGGTTCGGCGCGATCGCGGCGATGAGCGCTGCGTTGAAGTCTTGGATAGAGGCAAAGCCCTCCGGCAATGGCAACTCAAACGCCCGCACGAACCGGTCCATTTGAACCAGCGCTGCGTATTTGTCCGGGTCCGCCAATCGCAAGGCCGTCGCCTCAAGAGCAATCCAAGACTGCACATTCGACTCTTTCCGTCGCCACGGCTTGACCGTTTGCAAGGCCGCAGCGGGATCGCCTTGCATTAACTGCGCGCCTGCCAAAGCGTAATCAATTGTGTCTTTGCCGGGCGTAATCGCCTGGGCCTGATGCGCGGTTTCGAGCGCTAAGTCCGCCTCACCGCGCTCGCGATGGATATTGGATTTCGATGCCAACGTCTCCGGATCGTTGCGATACGCCTCCGGCAAAGCCTGCCACGCCTGCAAGGCCGCATCAGAGTCGCCTGATTTCCACAATAGATACATTTTAAGGCCGCCGAGCGGGTCGGGGACGGTGGCCATAAGGTCATGAAAGCCTGCATCATCGCCCAACATCCAGAGCATGTTTGAGAGGTTGCGCAGTGTGTGCCCTGTTTTTTGGGCCTGCCACGCGTGTTGGAAATCCGCCATAGCGCCAGCGATGTCGCTCAGGCCGACCCGGGCGCGGCCGCGCATGAAATAAACGGCGGGGTCTTGCAACCCGGCTTGGATCAATCCGTCGAACAATTGCGCCGCTTGCTCAACTTGGCCGGTTTCCAAGGTCGCCATTGCAGCATAATACCGGGTCGAGCGGTCATTTGGGGTGAGGCGGATGGCGGTCTCCCAAACCGGGACCGCTTCTCGCCAGCGTTTCTGTTCATTTAAACTGCGGCCGAGCCCGGCGATCGCAGGCGGCCAATCGGGGCGCAGGTGCAGCGCTCGACGAAAGCAGGCTTCAGCGCGAACGCCATCACCGGCATCCATTGCAACCCGGCCTTGATTGTTGGCGATTTCTGGATTTCGAGGGTCTTTTTTCTCGGCTTTGTTGAGCCACTTATTGGCGCGGTCAAAGCGCCCGGCTTTGCGTTCGACCAGGCCCAGCAGGTGCCAGGCTTGGGGATGCGGGACGGATTCCAACAGTTTGCGCGCCGTCGCCAAATCACCTCTCTGATAGGCGGCATAGCCATTTGAAATTTTCGCTTCGGCCCCGATCATCGGTCGGTCTCCACTCAAACATATGCGCCACGCGCGCGGCGTATGGCCCTTTCTGAGTTCGATTTACATCTCGCGCGGGCAAAAAGGCAAAAGAAAATGGCGGCCCAAGCGGACCGCCATTCCCAATTAGATCAGCCTAATCGGCTTAGAAGCTCAGCTTCGCACCAACGAAGACGAAGCGACCAGCGGCTTCATAGACGCCAGCGACCGTGTTGGCTTCGACGTTGGCCGTTGGGCTTGGCCCGAAGGTTGGAACAACCGGTGGGTCATTGTCGAAGACATTGTTGATGCCCGCGCGGACCTCAACCATGTCGTTGACATCCCAGAAGGCTGCGACATCGAAATAGTGCTCTGCGTCCAGGGTCGCAGATCCGACATTTGTACCCGCTTGCGAGAATGTCGTGATCGCACCGGTGTCGGCGTCAATCGAGTCAACCCGCTCAACCTCTGACAGGTAACGCCACAGGACGTTCGCACGGACATTCCATGGGGAGTCATAGGCAAGCGATACGTTGTGGACATACTCGAAGGTCGGGTTTTCACAACTGTCGTCATAGAACCCAATACAATCGAATGTTGCCGCACCCTCGACCGGGGTTTGCTCGTTTTCGATTTGGTAGTTGGCGTTATAGTTCAACGCCAATCCGCCATACTGGCCCAAGTCATAGCGGTACGCAGCTTGGAAATCGATACCGGACACAGATTGGCCACCGGTATTGATGCTAGTTGCGGTAATCGCAGCCTGGTTACGTGGCACCTGCGTCAGCGACCCGTCTGTCCCCCGATTGATCAGGCTACAGAACGCTGGGTCCCCAGTTTCCAAACAGTTGGTTAGGGTGAACGAGGCTGGGATCGCGCCGACCGCATCGGTCAGTTCGATCTCATAATAGTCCACAGAGAGCAACAGGTCTGGCACGAAGGCTGGCTGATACACGAACCCAAGGGTGAACGTATCAGACTCTTCTGGTTGCAGGTTCGGGTTACCACCTTCGATGATGTTCAACTGACCGGAGTCAGGTGGAATGGCACCGAACTGCGCCGCCGTGACACCGGTTCGAGCACACTCCTCAAACGTTGCCGTTGGCGCTTCGTCAGATCCTGCAAACCCAGAACATGGGTCTGTCAAGCTGCTCAAGTTGGTGTTTACCGGATCGAACAGTTCGAACACGTTCGGGGCGCGAATTGCCCGCTGGTACTGACCCCGGAGCCGGAACTGCTCAACCGGTGACCAAGTCAAACCGACCGAGTAAGTGTCGACGGAGAAACTACCGCCTTCGACACCGTTCAGAATGTCGACCGACTCATAATCCGAGGTACGATACGCAGCGGTCAGGCCGAGTTCTTCAGCATACTGCATACCTTGTACAAGCGGGATCTGAACCTCAGCGAAATATTCGAGAAGGTCTGTCTCACCATCGGTCGGCAGAACTGCACCACCGGCGCCGACGAGACCGCCGCCTTGGTTGGTGCCGTCCGCTTGAGCGATGACGCGGTCTTTGCGGTATTCAATACCGACCAAGACGTTCGGGCCATCTTCAGCGTAAGGTGAGGCAATGCCGTAATTCCCGAGATCTGTCTGTGCGGTTGCGCCATAGACGAACTGCTCGACCGAACCGGTTGTCAGCGTAGGCGTGTCAACGTAGGCCGCAAGGCCTGGATCGACTTCTGCACCCACGACATAGGCAGATGTGAACGGTAGACAGTTAGGATCAGTCCCATCAACGACAGAACGACAGACAATATTGCCGTCCGCGTCCTCGACGATGTCCAGCGCACGCGCCAGGTTTTGCGAGGTCACCTGATTGGTTTGCAGGCGATCAAGCTCGGTTTCCGCGACTTGTCCGAATGCATCCCACTCAATGTGATCCATGACCGTGCCGCGAAGACCGCCGACAAAGCGGAAATTGGTGAGCGTCCGGTCATCCGTCCGGCCACCGCCTTCAACGAAGCGACGACGCACTTCGGTTTGAACAAGCCCGTCCCCAGCGACACCGCCTGTGGTGGTTTCAATATCGCGCGTGAAGAAGCCTGTGGCCGTGTCGATGACACCACAAATCGTCGCCAATTGTTGTGCCGTGAGAAGTGGATTGTCACAGTTCACTTGGTTAATCGAGCTACCGAACGCAGCCGAAGGCGCAATCACCTGAGGTGACGATGACTTCGAGAAGCCGAACTCTGTATACGCTTCAACCGTTGGCGTGATCTCATAATAGCCCAAGAAGCCAGCATTGAAACGTTCTGTTTCGCGACGGATCGGGTTCTGTGGGTTAAAGTTGAACGCATTGTTGAATCCGCTCGACAGCGTATTGTCTTGATTCAAAGAGAATGCGCCATTGGCAATCGCCATGCCTTCAGCATCGGTCTGAACAGTGCCGTCTGCATTAAACAATGAAACCGCATCATCGACTGTACCGCCAACAGGAATGGCGGGCGAGACCACGAACGTGGTCGGGAATGGACCTTGGTTCGACCCCAAACAGCTTGCTGGGCTGCCTTCTAAGAGCGCACACCGCGCAAAGTCACGTTCGCCTTGGTCAATGCCTTCATTTTCGAGATAGCGGAAATAGACGGTCGCATTACCGCGGCCACTGTCCAGGTTCGAGCCCATGACCAATGAAATGTCATAAGTATCGTTGGTGCTATCGCCGCCAGAGACATCGTCTTCGCCGACATCACGAAGCGCTTGTTGAAGCGCAGAATTGCTGTTGTTGAACTGGTTGAAGCCGTACTGCATGTCCAGCTCAACGCCTTCAAAGTCGCTGCGCATGATGAAGTTCACAACACCGGCAACAGCGTCAGAACCATAGACCGCCGACGCACCGCCGGTCACGATTTCAACGCGCTCAACCAATGGCGCGGGGATCAAGTTGATGTCACCAGCATAGGCGCCGGCACCACCGAGCGGTGAGCCGGGGGGCAAGCGCTTACCATTGGCGAGCACCAAAGTCCGTTCTGCACCAAGACCGCGAAGGTCTACTGTCGACGTACCGTTCGCACCGTTGGCGAAGGAAGAGTTTTGAGACACGTCGCCAACCGTGGTTTGCGGCAAGACGTTGATCAAATCGACGGTATCGGTTGTCCCGCGTAAGTCGAACTGCTCAGCGGTCACCGTGGTCACCGGGCTAGACGACTCAATGTTCGAATTCACAATCCGAGAACCGGTGATGACAATGGTCTCTTGGACCGCGGCATCCTCCGCCTCGTCTTCTTCCTGAGCCAACGCGGGCGACGCCGCGACGCTCAGCGCCACACCGGCAATCACCGATGTTGCGAGCAATTTACTTTTTAAAGATTTTCCGTTCACGTGGATCCTCCAATAAATCCAATAAGTGGGAAGGGGCGTCCCGACCCCCTGCTTGTCGGGATGTCTCACCATCTACGAGACGTCGCGAGAGCGTCAACAAATCGGAACAGAGAGAAGAATAATTCGTTCGGTTGTGTTGCTTATTGGCACCACGTTTTGTTGAATCCGGCTTTTTTGGAAAATTTTACCCGGCGGAACATGGCAGTTCGGCGCAAGATCTCTTCAATGCAGGCGATTATTTGACGGTGGCCGAGTAATCGTACCTCGCCGCATTCACGGCATCTTGCGCCAAGGGTCAGCCTGCCGCGAATTTGCCCCAAATTGGACCGAGCTTTGCAGTGTATTTTTTGCGGAATGCAGGCAAATGGACACGATGCGACCTAGTCTTTCTATTTTGGCGGTCACGCTCAGCTGGCTTGCCGGGACCGCGCAGGCGGATCCGATTGAGCTTTCGAGTGAGACGGGCGCGCCTGACCTTTTGGTAGCGATTGAAGCTGAGCTGACGGATATCGCAGCCCCCGAAACATTGTTCGAAGCGCGGCGTTCGGCCCGAAACGCCGCGTCTAAGACCGAGAGCTATCTCAACTCCTTAGGCTATTTCGCCCCTGAAATTTCCTACGCCGTCGCACCGGGAGACCCTCCATCGGCGCAGCTTAAGGTCGAGCCTGGCCCATTATTTACGTTCGCAGACATCGCCATTGAGCTGGACCCTTCGATTGTCTCTGAGCAAGCTGTCGCCGCGCTCGAGACCGTTCGGACACTGAAACCCGGGGACCCAGCAATCCCCAGCGCGATTATCGCCGAAGAGGCCGGTCTGGTCGCCGCATTGAAAGCCTCAGGCTATGCCAATGCGACCGCTGCCGAGCGCAAGCTGGTCGGCGACCGAGCCGCGGGAACGTTGGCGCTGACCTATCAACTTCAACCGGGCGCCCGCATTCGGTTCGGCGACGTGATTTATGAGCCAGCTGCGCCGACCCGGCGCCTTTATCTCAATCGCTTGCTGCCCTTTGAGTCTGGCGAACTGTTCAGCCCGGAGAAACTCGCCGCGCTGTCGCGCCGATTGAACGGAACGCGGTTTTACCGGTTTGTCAGCGTTCAACTTTCCGATACCGTTTCGGAGATCACGGCAGAGGGCGATGAGGTCCGGGATGTGATCGTCAACTCAGAGCCGCGCGAACGCTATACTTTGACCACCGGGACGAGTTTTTCAACCAGCGAAGGCCCTGGTCTCACAGCCAGCCTGACCCGCCGCGATGCCACACGGCGCGGTGATACGCTGACCGGGTCGATGACGCTCGCAACCCTGGAGCGATCTTTCGCCGTCGATTGGCGCATTCCAAACATCACCGCATTCGACCGGTCTTTGGTTCTGTCATGGGATGCGGGTCGCGAAGAAACAGATGCTTTTGACCGCGAAGCGGTGGAGTTGGAAGGCATCTTCGAAGTCCGAGCCTCGCGCGCACTCACGTTTGCGTTCGGTGCGGGCAGCGAATTTACGCGTGAAGAGGATACGTTCGAACAGCGCGATCAACAGGTCCTCAGCACGTTTGCAGGCGTACGGCTTGATTATGCTGACGACCCTTTGGACGCGACCTCCGGATGGCGGATCGACACACGGGCTGAGCCGGGCTGGGTGATCGGTGACCGTGAAGCGCAATTCTTGGCCCTGAACGGACAATTAAGCACCTATCTCGGGCTCGACCCGGGCGATCATTTTATTCTCGCCAATCGTGTCCGCAGCGGGTTTGTGTTTGGCGCTGCGCTTCCTGATCTCCCGGTCAGTCGGCGCTTCTTTGCCGGGGGCGGCGGCAGTGCCCGCGGATTCGAATATCAATCTGTTGGACCACAAGATGCCGACGGAACGCCAACGGGCGGGCGCGGCTTGCTGGAAGTCTCGAGCGAATTGCGCTGGCGCCGTGATGGGCCTTGGGGCGGTGTGGTTTTTGTCGATGCTGCAAGCGTCAGCGCGGACCAAGGCATTCAGTCTGACGATCTCAGATATTCCGCCGGAGTGGGCGTGCGGTATGAGACTGTGGTTGGACCGATCCGCTTTGATCTTGCAACACCGATCGATCCCCGTGACGGCGACGATCCGGTGCAGATCTATGTCAGCATTGGACAAGCATTTTGAGCATTTGGGCGATTCTATCAGGCCGCCGTTTCCGCCGGATCGCGCTCGTCGTCGCTTTGGCTCTGATCGCGCTGGTGTTGGCGTTGCGGCTTTTTGCGATGACGCCCATGGCGACGAGCCTGCTGGAGCGCCAACTCGAGCGTACAACCATTAGCGGACAGCTGATTGAGCTGACCGGGTTCAAAGGCGACTTGCTTGGCCGCATGACTCTTGACCGGCTCACTGTAAGCGATCCAGACGGTGTTTGGCTTGAAGCTGAGGGGGTTGAATTGGCCTGGTCGCCGCTGCGATTGCTGTTCAATCATGTGAAACTGAGCACGCTTTCGCTGGAGCGGTTGGCCATGACACGGCAGCCCCAATTGGCGCCGAGCGCAACCACGGAGCAGAGCACAGACTTTCTCAATTGGCGCTATCAGTTGCAATCGCTCCGGTTTGACCGCCTGGTCTTGAGCGAAGGCATCGCAGGTCCAGCGCAGACCTATCGCATTGACGGCGCGGCCGACGCGCGCCTATTGCGCGGCCAAGTCGATCTGACGGTTATTCCGGCCGATACGTCCGGCGACACCGCGAGTCTTGCCTTCGCGTGGGGCGGGGATGTGCCGTTTTCTGGGGAAGTGCGCGCTTCTGGACCGGCTTCTGGCTTGTTTGCGCAAGCCCTCGGCGCACCGGCTGGCGATGCCATCGCGGCGACCCTCGAAGCATCCGGCTCGATCCTCGATTGGACATGGCAAACGGATGTCACCTCCGGCGATGAATCCATTTTGAGCGCGCGCGGTGCATTGAACGACGGGGCTTATGCCACGTCAGGCGCGCTGCAATTGCAGCGCTGGCGCATATTCGAACCGCTCGCCAAACGGTTCGGAACCGCGCTGAGAATCGAGGGTCGATACGGTGTGAACGGCGCTCTGACCGCCCGAGCCGAAGCTGATACGGGGGGCATCGCGATTAGCGGTATTGTCTCCGAACTGTCCAATCGCGCGACCATTGACGACTTCCGAGCCGATATTGGCGGGCTAGCGCCGTCTCAGCTGCTTGGTCTTTCGGCACTCGAAATGCCCGAGATCACACTCGCCGGTCAGTTGGACCTTGGCGCCGAAACGCAAGTCTTTGATGGTGTGATTTCGATCCCCCTGTTGAAATACGGCTCAGTCTCGGCCAGCACGCTTCGAAGCACCGGCCAGCTGACGCACATGGACGGCGTGATCGGGATCGCCGCGCAACTGACGTCGCAGAGCAT
>JBCCXW010000018.1:0-34465 GCA_039191105.1 Pseudomonadota bacterium | reverse complement strand
GGCGTGGACACAGTCTCAAGACTGTCTTGATCCATACGCCAGCCATGCTCTCCAAGGAGCGCTTTGGCGGCGGTGAAAAACTCATCTGTCGGCGTCATGCGCGGCAGTCTACGATTATTTTGCCGCGCGCGTAAGGCGGTCATTAAGCGCTTCTCCGAGACCCGTTTCTGGAAGCGGTGCAACGGCAATCCGGTCATAGCACGCGTCGAGCCTTCGCAGCATCGAGAACAAATTCGCAGCCGCTTCGTTCAAGTCTCCGGTTTCAGACAAGGAAAGCGTTGCTGCGCCGGGTCCAAAGCCAAGATAGGCTTCGCCATCTTCGGGCGCTATGGCGTTCAGGCGAAGCGCCGCCCGAGGGGCATAATGGCGGAGCATTTGTCCCGGGGATCGTGGTGCTTTGGGATCGGCTTTCGGTCGGATAAGACCGGGCCAGACCGCCTCGATTTGCTCAACTGTCAGCGAGCCAGGCCGGAGCAGAGCGGGCCGCTCCCCGCGGGCATCAATAATCGTCGATTCCACACCCGCTTGGCTTGGCCCGCCATCCAAAATCAGGTCGACATGGTCCCCCATATCGGCGGCAACATGTTCGGCAGTCGTTGGACTGATCTTACCGCTCGGATTGGCGGATGGCGCGACAAGGGGCGATCCAAAGGCCGATAATAGTTCAATCGTAACCGGGTGCGCAGGGACACGCAGCGCGATGCTGTCCAATCCGGCAAGCGCCAAAGTCGACACGATGCTGGTCGGCGCGACCGGCACCACCAGCGTTAGCGGGCCCGGCCAAAACGCTTCGGCAAGCGCAACGGCCATATCCGAAAACACGCCCTCGCTTTTGGCCCGCTTCAGGTTCGCGACATGCGCAATTAATGGGTTGAAATTCGGTCGTCCTTTGGCCGCATAGACCTGGGCTACGGCCTCGCCGTTCGCCGCATTTGTCGCCAAGCCATAGACCGTCTCTGTCGGAATCGCGACCATACCGCCATAGTGCAGATATCGTAATGCGCGCTGCAGAGTTTCAGAATTCGGCATACAGACTTTTGGATGCATGGCCCGCTCTTAGGTTGCGGCTGAGCAAATCGCAACGCTTAAAAAAGGGTCTGGTTTGATGAAAGGCGACCGCTATTCGCAATTAATCTAAGCGCGTGGCCTCAACAACGACATCGACCGTCACGTCCTCGCTGACCCAATCTGCGCCTGGATCTGAGGATTGTCCGAGATTAAGCGGCTTACGTTGGAAGATGGCTTGGCCGGTCATTCGCGCACGATCACCGTCGATGGAGAGCTGGAATGGGAATTCTGCATCCACGGTGACATCTTTAAGGGTCAGGCGTGCGGTGGACGTGTAAGCCCCATCGGTGGTTGGTGCGATCTCTAAAACCTCGACGCTGGCGGTGGGAAAGGCTGCGATGTTGAACCATTCTGGCGCCGGCAAGCTGTCTGAATATAGTTTCTGGCTAGCGGTCGCGCTGGCCATCGCAACGGTGACGCGAACCGCGGCTTGATCTGGCGCTTCCGGCTCGAACTGGATCGCAGCATCCCAGTTGTCAAACCCGCCGGAATAGGGGTTTCCGTCATGGATCCCGGAAAAGCCGATTGAAGACGCTGCGCTGTCCACCGCCCAATTCGGTTCAAATTCAGCTGCTGCTGAAACCGGCGCGCCAACACCGCTAAAGGCCGCCACGACAGGCGATGCACTGGTGACCACAATCAAAACGGCAAGGGCGCTGCCAAAAGCGGTGACGGCGCCGCGCGCGGGTTGGTCTGGTTTGTCGGCTTTGCCGAATAGGCCTGGGATCATGCGTTTGAGCACGCCTTGTTCGGCACTGATTTCATGCTTGAAGGCGCCAGCGACATGCAGCGCGAGCAGGGCAAGTGTCACCCAGGCCAGCGCTCCATGCGCGCGATTGGCCAGAGCTGCCGATGTTTCCGTTTTAAGGCCTTCGACAAATGGCACATCTGGCCAACTCAAGACCCCGAACAATACGGTCGGCACGTCCATTTTGATGCTGACCGAGCTGTACAACCATCCGGTCAATGGCAAAATGATCATCAATCCGTAAAAGCCGATATGCACCAAATGACTGGCTGTCTTTTCGAGACCGTTCATATCCTCGGGCAAAGTCGGGGGCGGGTTCATCGCCCGCCAAATGATGCGCGCCACTGTGAGCAATAAAATCGTGATGCCAACGGACTTGTGCAATTGGTACATCATGTATTGACCAGGAGCGCCGTCAGGCAGATCCGTCATGTACCAGCCACCAAAAATCATTCCGACAATGGCAATCGCGATCAGCCAGTGCAGCGTGATGGCCACAGTGGAGTATCGCTCAGAGGGCGCGCTCATGTTTACTCGTCCTGCAGGAATTCGCCCGAGAATTCGACGGTCACCTCATCGCCAATGTTCGGAATCGCCGCGCCCATTCCAAACTCGGAACGCATGACGGTTGTACTGGCATCAAAGCCGATAACGTCGCGGCCCTCAAACCAAACCGGGTTTCCAAACCCATTATAAGTGACATCGAGGGTAACAGGCTTGGTGACACCGAGCAAAGTCAGATCGCCGGTCACGGTGCCCGCCAGATCGCCAGTTTTTATGGCTTCGGTCGAGACGAATGTGATCTCTGGGAATTCGTCGGCGTTGAGCCATTTGCCGTCCCGCGACACATCCTCGTTCCAGGTCTCCCATTGGCTGTTGGCATGGCTGGCTTTGTAGTCACCAGGGTAGTTGGTTTCGACGCCGAGCGGATTGATCGTAAACGAAATTGAAGAGCTTTCTGGATCGGCCGGGTTGAAATCGAGATCGGCATCGAAATCTGTGAAGCTGATGCGATACTGGGAAATGCTGCCGCCATGACCGACTTTCACGGTCATAAAGGCATGGTTCTTTTCGAGTGAGTATGGTCCCGGCTCGACTTCAGCTAGCAAGGGGTGCATTTCTGTCGTTTCGGCTGCTGGCGCTTCAGCCTCTTCCACTTGCGCTTCGTTCGCCGCGCCGCAAGCCACCAATGTGGCGGCGCCGAGACTAGCAATAAGATAAGTCTTGAAAGTCATTTGATATCTGTCCTTTGATTGGAATTTCCTCAATTGAGTTGAGGACCAGCGCTATTCTTCTGCCTGGAGAAACTCGCCCGAAAATTCGATCTCAACTTCATCCGAGATGCCGGGGATCATGGCGGTGCTGCCAAATTCGGAACGGTTGAAGCTGGTGGATGCGGTGAAACCAATAACGTCGCGTTGACCGAACCAGACCGGATTGGACACGCCGCCATAAGAGACGTCGAGCGTCACCGGTTGTGTGACCCCCAAAAAGGTCAGATCTCCCGTGACGGTCCCGGTGAACTCGCCGGTTTGTTCGACACCGGTCGATGTGAATGTAATTTCGGGGAACGCCGTGCCATTCATAAACCGCTCATCGGTTGCGAGTTTGGTCTCCCATTCGACCTTTTCGACCGGGTCTGGATAATTGGTGTTGAGTGCGGTTGGGTTGATCGACACTGACAGTTCCGAGTTTGCCGGGGTTTCTGCGTCGAATACCAAAGCGGCGTCGAAATCCGTGAAATTTACGGTGTATCCAGACAGGCCATTATGTTGGACCGTCCAGATCAAGTAGGCATGGGTTTTCTCTAGTTCATACAAGCCGGATGCGACGCCTTCGAGCGTCGGGTTGGCATGAGCAGGGAGAGAAACCGCCAACAGGCTGGCGGCGATGGCAAGATTTCGCATGAGAGGCTCCTTTACATGTCGGATCTTTGCTGTGCCAAAAGGTAGCGTGGGATTTGCACTTGGCCAGACACAATATAAGACAGTGGCGATTATAACTCTTATGCCGGAGCTGCATGATCAATGGCTTACACCGCCCCTGTCACCGATATCGCATTTACGCTCAAAAAAGTTGCGGGATTATCAGATTTTGATGATCATCCAGCCTTTGAGAACTATGACGCAGATCTCGTCGACCCGATTCTAGAAGAGGCCGGGAAACTCGCGCGTGATGTTCTTGCCCCACTCAATCAGGTCGGTGACAAAGCGGGCGCGCAGCTCACAGATCAGGGTGTGAAAGCTGCGCCAGGTTTTGCCGACGCCTATGCCGCTTTCCGCGATGGTGGCTGGATGGGCCTCTCCGTGCCTGAAAAATGGGGCGGGCAAGGCCTGCCAAAAGTGCTCGGCCTGGCAGTCATGGAAATGTTTCACAGCGCCAACATGTCGTTTGGCCTTTGCCCGATGCTAAGTTTCGGTGCGATTGAAGCGCTCATGGCACATGGCACGGACGCGCAGAAAGACCAGTATTTGCCAAAACTGGTGAGCGCTGAATGGACCGGCACAATGAACCTGACAGAGCCCCAGGCAGGGTCGGATGTTGGCGCATTGAAAACCAAAGCGGTGCCAAACCAAGATGGGTCTTACGATATCACGGGCCAGAAAATCTACATCACGTGGGGCGATCACGATGTCGCGGATAATATCATCCACCTCGTCCTCGCGCGCTTACCAGATGCGCCCGAAGGGTCGCGCGGCGTGTCTTTGTTCTTGGTTCCGAAACGGCTCGTCAATGCCGATGGCAGCCTCGGCACCGAAAATGCGGTAAAGTGTATCGGATTGGAAGAGAAAGTCGGCATCCATGCCTCCCCGACCTGCGTGATGGAATTTGATGGCGCCACCGGCTGGTTGATCGGGGCCGAGAATAAAGGGCTTGCCTGCATGTTCACGATGATGAACTCGGCCCGTCTAAATGTCGGTTTGGAAGGCGTCGGTGTGGGCGAAGCGGCGTGGCAGACGGCTTTTGCCTATGCGCAAGAACGCAAGCAAGGCAAGGCGGTCGGCGTCAGCGGGGCAGCGCCCATCCTGTATCATCCCGATGTACGCCGCATGTTGATGACTATGCGCGCAAAAGTCATGGCCGCGCGAGCGATTTGCTATGCCACCGGGGTTGCCGCCGATCTCGCCGAAGTCGCAGCATCGCCCGAAGATCGCGAAGACGCGAAGCTGCGCGAGGAGCTGTTAACGCCAATCGCGAAGGCCTGGTCCACCGATATGGGTGTGGACGTTGCCAGCCTTGGCGTGCAAGTCCATGGTGGCATGGGTTTTATGAACGAAACGCTGGCCGCACAACTCTATCGCGATGCGCGGATCGGTCCCATCTATGAAGGCACAAATGGCATACAAGCGATCGATTTGGTCGGTCGAAAACTCTCTATGGCGGACGGCGCCGCGATGCTGGCAATGGTCAAAGAGATAGAGGAAACCGCGATCGAAGCGCGCGAGACGAATGATCCGAAATTGGTCCAAATCGCTGATCGGCTGGTGATGGCAAATGCTGCGCTTGGGGAAGCAACGCAATGGATGCAGGAAACACTGCGCTCGGACCGCGAAACCGCTCTGGCGGGTGCGACGGCTTATTTGGCGCTCGCGGGCGATGTTATCGGCGGGCACTTTTTGGCCAGAGCGGCGATCGAAGCGCGTGCGGAGAGAAGCGAAGTCCGGCGGCAAATGACGTCGATCGCCGCCTATTTTGCCGAAACCGCTTTGGCCGCAGCGCCGGGTGCCGTGTCGAGTGTGATATATGCGGGCGAGGCCATGCTCGACGAGACTGAAGCCCTCTTCGGCACAGCCTAGCGTCAAAACCGTTTTGCAATGCGAATCTGCCAGCTGCGCGGACGACCCGGCAGCTCTAGATAGCTGAGCAGATCGTCTCCTGTCGCTTGAGTCACATATGCCTCATTGGTGAGGTTTTGTCCCGTCAGTGAGGCTTGCCAGCCATTTGTTGTTTCGAGCGAGAGGGATGCGCTGAGCAAGCCATAACTATCGACCGTAAAGACCCCATCATCGAATAAGAAGGGCCCGTCTTCGGCGAAGTCGCTGCGCCAGGACCAATTGACTTGAGCGGTGGCTGACAGCGTCTCGCGGATCGCGCGTGAATATCGGGCATTTAAGACATAGCTGAATTCGGGCGCAAACCCGATCGATTGGCCTTCTTCCGGAGCGGCCAAAGGCGGATCACCGGGCGCGCCATCAAAGAAATTTGTCAGATCACTGAGCTCGACCGTATCGGAGTCTACGATCTCCGTATCGAGCCACGTTGCTGCGGCACTCAAGCTGAGTCCGTCAATGGCTGCTGGCGCCCAAACCACCTCTAACTCCGCGCCTTGATACTCTGCGTCGCCAAGATTTCCGAGCAGCGTTATCACGCCGACCGTCTCATCAAAGGCCGTCGTGAAGCCTTGAACATCTTGATAATCGTAAAAGAAAAGCGCCGAGTTGATTTGCAGCCCGGAACTCGGCACGTTCACTTTTGCGCCGACCTCGTACGCCCAGACCGTTTCTTCCACATAGGGCTCAAGTTCGAGCGCTGACAAAGCGAAGCCGCCGAAAAATCCGCCGGATTTGTACCCCCGCACAAGCTTGGCATAAAGCAGGGCATCGTCTCTGAATTTGTAGTCCACTCCGATATGCCCGGTGACGGGGGATTCCAATTCATACCGCGTATTCACCGGCCCGAGAAACACGTCGCCTGGCGTTTCGACGAAAATCTGAAATGGGTCGCTTTCAGGCGTGAGCAAAAAATTGACCAGATCTTTTGTCTCTTCGGTATAGCGAAGGGAGCCGTGCGCGCGAAGGCGTGGGGAAAGATCATAAGCGCCTTGCACATAAGCGGCCCAGTGGCGCTCTTCTTGAGTGAAACTTCGGCGCGCAATCACCGGCAAGACGATCAGGTTCTCGCTCGGGTCAATCTGGCGATCTTCATCCAAGTCCGTTTGCGTATAGTTTATCCCCGCTTGCCACTCGAGTGGGCCCTGCGTGTCAGAGATTAAGCGAAATTCTTGCTGGAACACTTGAAATTCAGACCGCGTATCCTCGCTTAAGAGGCGGGCAGGCGACGCGTCGAAATCGTAGATTTGGGCGCCGTCAAAGTCTTGAATGGATGTAATTGAACGCAAAGCGAAACCGTCAAATGCATAGTCCAGATAAACACTGGCGCTGATCCAGCGATTGTCCAAAGTGTTGATGGGCTCCGTTAAAACCGTTTCGCCTTGATCGTCCTGCAGGTTCGGCAACACGCCGAGATCAGCGCCCTCTGTGACCAGAGCCGTGGTCAGATTGTACAGGGTGACGCATGTGTTCGGATCGGGTTGACCGGTCAGGGCGGCCGTACATGGCAGGCCTGTTTCGGCATCAAATGGCGCCACGGCGCGCCCGAGCGTTGTTTCTGATCGATCTTCGCCATAGGTCGCTTTAATTCGCAGGGACAGTCGATCATTCGGTTGAACCAAAAGCTGCCCTCGAAGCGCGACAAGGTCGCGATCACCGTGCGCATCATCTTCCGGGGTCGCCAAACTATCTTGCCAGCCGCCGCCGCCGAGAGTGACCCCCGAAAGTCTAAAAGCGACCCGATCGTTGATGGATCCACTGAAAGCGGCCTCCAGCCCGGTCTGGTCCCAGCGACCATAGTGAGCCTCGACAAATCCAGAACGGGCGCCGCCGATCTCAGGTAAAACGGGGAGGTATCGTACCGCACCGCCGGTCGTATTGCGGCCATAGAGCCCGCCTTGAGGCCCCTTTAGCACTTCGATCCGCTCAATATCGAAAAGCGGTAGGCCGCTAAGCACATTCGACCCGAGATAGATCTCGTCATCGAAGATCGATGCTGTCGGTGTATTATTCGCATTGAAATCGGCCAATCCAATGCCGCGAATAACCCAGGTTGGCTGTCCCGCACCGCGCTCATCGAATAATTCGACACCGGGGACATATTGCGTGATGTCTTGCAGCGCCGAGGGACCAAGTCGATCGAGATCATCGGCATCGAACGTAGAGATCACAATCGGAAGGTCTTGCGCCCGTTCAGGCCGGTTTTGCGCGGTCACAAGAACCGTATCGAGCAACGTTTCACGCTCTGCAGCATTTGCTGCTGAGGGAGCCGACCCTTGTGCTTGTACTAAAAGCCCCATACCGGCCAAACATATGGTCAGCGCTGCGACCAAAACGCATCGAGATATCATTAAATTTCCGCCCTAAGGCCAGATTACGAAACGCTCTGGCTCTGTTTTCACGCCCCGCCTGTTTTAGATCTTGGGGACGTTTTGTTAACCATAACGACCGGGTTAATTCTAGTTAAGGCAGATATGGCGACGGCACTCGCGGTGCTAACGTTGCGAAAGTGCAACATTAGCCAGCGTCATCCTTACTAAGACGAAACGATAGATTTAGCGGTTTATCCTTGCCAGCGTTGAATTTTTGATGCGATTTCCGGCCGAAGGCGCTCTTGCGGCGCTTCCTTGGCGGTGCCCAGATAGATAAACCCGGCAACCCGTTCAGTTGCGCTCAGCCCCAATAGGCTGTGTATCCCGGGGCTATAGGCAATCCATTCCGTGAGCCAACAGCCCGCCCAGCCGCTCGCATTCGCCGCCAGCAGCAGATTGTGGCAAAGCGCACCGCAGGAGAGCTCTTGTTCCCAAACCGGCGTTTTATGTGCTGGATCTGGCGAAGAGATGACCGCAATAACAACGGGTGCGCGATTGAAATACGCTGCCGTGTCCGCGAGCATGGCCTCGGTTGCGCTGGGATCTTCGCGCTTCTGGATGATTAGGGCTTGCTGGTTAAAAGCGACCCGATCATCGCCCTCAAAGACTAAAAATCGCCATGGCGCCAATCGGCGGTGATCCGGAACCCGGGTTGCTATCGTAAGCAGTGCATCAACCGAGTTCGGATCAGGCCCTGGTTCGGTAAGGTTGCGTTTCCCGACAGATCGTCGAAGCGCAATCAAGTCTCGAGCATCTTTGCTGGGCCGTGTCGCGTCGAGCAAGGTGCCAAGCGAAGGTGTGGGCGGAAAAAGCTGAGCCATAGCGCGGACTTAAAACTGATTTCGTTTTTCTCAAACAATAAATTAAGGTGAACAGTGTTTACTTTGTGAACGGGTGTACTACATATGCTCGGAGAGGTCCGATAAGATGACTGCAAGTGTTTCCTCCCCGGCGGAACGTCGCCGAAATAAAATCCGCGCGCGCATTCTGACGGCAGCGGAGCGTGTGTTTGCACGCGAAGGCGCAGATGGCTTATCGATCCGCCGGTTGGCCGAGAATATCGATTATTCCCCGGCTGCAATTTACAAATACTTCAAGTCAAAAGATGAACTCGTCGATGAGCTGAAAGAGAGCTTCTTCGAGCTCCTGCTTGAGAACGTGCATCGCATCGCGGATCGGTCCACGCCGTTTGCTGAGCGGGCGCGCGATTGCGTTGCCACATATGTCCAAATCGCAACCGAGAAGCCGTATCATTATGCGGCTGCGTTCACCGGGCAGGCTTTAACTTCTGGACCCGTTGATTCAGAGCCGGGCTTTGAAAACTCAAAAAAGGGACAGGCCTTTTATGTCTTGCGCAGCATGATCGAAGAAGGCGTCAGCACGGGCGTATTTCGGAAGGATGTCGATCCCGCCTTGGCGGCCAAATCGCTCTGGGCGTCGATGCATGGCCTGACCATGATGATCGTTCACATCCCAACATTCCCCGCATTAAATCCGGCACAAAACACCCTGTCGCGGCAGGACTTCATACTATTTCACGCGGATCAAATGATCCGAGGACTGGAGGCCAATGATGGCTGAACTAACGCAGACCCATGAACAGACAGCTCGCACCGTCGATCCGACGGCAAAGAAGGGCATTGTCTATCTCCTTGTTTTGGTGGCGATCGGGATCATTCTCGGATTTTTTGTGCTTCAGAATCGATCGCAAGAAGGACCGCTTGTCCCAACCGAAGCGCCGATCCCCATTTCGGTTGAAACGGTTCAGGTGAACTTGGAGCAGGCATTCTTAGCCGAGGAGAAATTCACCGGCATCGTGACCGCCAAGCGGATCAGTCAATTGGGCTTCTCATCCGGCGGGCAGATTGATGCGCTGCTCGTAGATATTGGCGATCGCGTCGAAGCTGGAGCGCGGCTCGCCTTGCTCGATACACGCAGCCTGCGCGCGCAACTGGCATCGGCCAATGCGGTCGTCACTGAGGCGAAAGCCGCCTACGATCTGGCTGAGGCCACGGTCGATCGCCAGATCGCTTTGCTGCAAAAAGGGCACGTTTCCGGCCAAGTGGTCGATGAGGCCCGCGCTCAAGCGAACACGGCCTATGCACGGATCGACGCCGCGCAAGCAAACGCCGACACCCTGCGCGTGCAAATTGACTTAGCCAGCATTAAAGCGCCATATGCTGGCACCGTGACCGCGCGGATGGCGGATGAGGGCGCGATTGCCGGTGCTGGGCAGCCCATCTTCGAATTGGTCGAGACCGGTGCGCTGGAGGCGCGGATCGGTTTGACCGCAGCGGTTGCAGGTCAGCTCTCAGTCGGCGAAACGTATCGACTGTTGTCGGATCAAGGCACGATTTCGGCCGAATTGCGGTCGATCACTGGGGTGATCGACGCTGGAAACCGCACTGTGACGAGCGTCTTTGACATTCTTGAGCCCGAGAGCGTCTCAGCTGGCGCTGTTGTGCGACTGGGCATGGAACGAGAAATTGGCGAGCCAGGCCTTTGGCTCCCGGTGTCAGCATTGGCCGAAGCAGACCGCGGTTTGTGGTCGGTCTATCTGGCGCGTGGGCAAAGCGGTGCCTGGGTGGCCGAACCCGGGATTGTCGAGATCATTCATCAAGAAGGCGACCGGGTTTATGTCCGCGGAGCGATCCGCGATGGCGATCTGGTGGTCTTGGATGGCCTCCAACGGATCACTCCTGGTCAGCCTGTGACACCTGTCCAAGCGCGTGACGACAGCCTCTTCGCTGGGAATGGGTAACGACAATGCGCACCCTGTTTTACCGCCTGCCTCGGCTCACACTGCTTGCTGTTTTTGTTGTTTTCGTCAGTGGCTTTTTCGCCATTCTCACGCTAGGGCGCCAAGAGGATCCGACTCTGGTTGAGCGTTATGGCTATATCTTGACGACTTTGCCAGGCGCGGATGCCGAGCGGATCGAAGCCACAGTCACCGAGCCGATCGAGCGAAGACTGCTCGAGCTACCAGAAGTGACGGAAATCAAATCGAGTTCGCGCGGCAATGTTTCCCAGATCAATATCGATATCGATGAGTCGCTCAGTCCGACCGAAGTCGACAATGCCTGGACCTTGATCCGGCAACAGGTCCAGCTGGCGGAAGCCGATCTTCCGGCCGGAGCCACAAAACCGTTTGTGCGCCGGGTCTATATTGGTGCGGCGACAATGACCGTTGCGCTCAGTTGGGAAGGCGAGGGCGAACCGCAATTGGCGGTGATGGCCCGCCTCGCAGAAGTGTTGCAGGACCGCTTCCGAAGCCTTCCGGCGACCGAAGAAACCGAAATTATGGGCTTGCCTGAGGAAGAAGTGCGGATCATTGCCGATCCAGAAGCGCTCGCCGCAGCAGGCCTGTCGCTTGAAGATGCCGCGCGGGTGATTGCTGCGGCCGATGCCAAGTCACCCGCTGGCGAAGTCCGCGGGACCCGCAGCAATCTCGGTCTCGAAGTCAGCGGTGAATTTGACGGTGTGGCGCGCATCCGGGCCATCCCGCTGGTGCAAACCGATACCGGAACCGCCTTGCGCGTCGGCGATGTCGCGGACGTGGTCAAAGGAATCGAAGATCCGCCAACCAAGCTTGCCTTCAGCAATGGCAAAAGGTCGGTTTTTGTTGCCGCTTTTATCTCTTCGAACCAGCGCGTGGATCTATGGGCGAATTCGGCACGCGAGATGGTCGAAGAGTTTGCAGCGACCGTCCCGTCGGACATTTCGATTGTGCCGGTGTTTGATCAGAGCAAGTATACAGTGTCACGCCTGAACGGCTTGGCGCAAAATCTTCTGATGTCGGCGTTTTTGGTGTTCTCCGTCCTGTTTTTTGTGATGGGGTGGCGGGCCGCGATCGTAGTTGGGATGGCGCTGCCTTTAACCATCGCCTTGGTCCTCACGCTATTCAAGTTTTTCAGCTTTCCGCTCCACCAAATGTCAGTGACCGGCCTCGTCATTTCGCTTGGCCTGTTAATCGACAATGCGATCGTTGTCGTCGATGAGTATGAACAAGAACGGATGGCAGGGCACTCGGTCATCGACTCGATCGATCGCGCATTGAAAAAGCTCTTTGGACCCCTGTTTGCGTCAACGCTCACGACGGCCCTTGCTTTCGCACCGATCGCGGTCCTCCCCGGTGGGTCGGGCGAGTTTATCGGCATGATTGGCACCTCAGTGGTGTTTTCCGTAGTGATGTCCTTCCTCGTCGCAATGACGGTGATCCCGGCTTTGGCGGGAATGTTTGATCGCCCGCGCCACGCTGGTGAAGGCAAACGATTTTGGCGCGATGGCGTGAAATTCGACACAATTACAGATGGCTATCGCTGGAGCATCGAGCGCGTGCTGCGCAACCCGCTGATCGGCGTCGCTCTCGGCGTCATCCCCGTCGCCGCTGGCTTCTACCTCGCCGGACAATTGCCAAGCCAATTCTTTCCGCAAACAGAGCGTGATCAGTTCCAGCTCGACATCACACTCAATCCCAATTCGACGATTTATGAAGCGCGCGATATTGCCCAAGAGGTGAACACGTTCTTGCGCGATCAGTATCCCGACATTGAGGGCATTCACTTCGTTGTCGGTGAACCCGGTCCGCGCGTCTATTATAACAGTTTCAATAACTCTCGCGGCGTGGCGGGCTATGCGAGCGGGTTCGTCCAACTTGGCAATAACGAGACCACGCGGATCATTGTCAGCGATATTCAAGAAACTTTACGCCGAGAATTTCCGCAGGCGCAAATCCTTGCAACACCTTTCGAACAAGGGCCGCCGACACCTGCGCCGATTGCGTTTTTCCTGCGCGGCGAAAATCTCGATGTGTTGCATGAATATGGCAACCGCGCCCGGACCGTCCTCGCGCAAACCCCAGGGGTGACGTTTACCTTGGCCCGTTTGCAAATGGGCGCGCCAGTGGTGACGCTGGATGCGGATGAAGCGGCGACCGCGATGTCGGGCTTGCGCCTGACAGGGCTGGCCGGCGATATCCGCGCCGAGCTTGAGGGCGTCCCGGCTGGGTCGATCCTAGAAGGGATTGAAGAGATCCCTGTACGTGTGATCGCGCCTGAAGCGCGTCGATCAGAGCTGACGGACCTGCGGTCAAAAACCATCGGCAATGCACGGCCCGGGGCAGGCACGCCGATTTCGGCGCTCGGTGAGCTTAAGCTTGAGCCTCAAACCGCGACGATCATGCGCTTGGATGGCCGCCGCGTGAATGAGATCTTTGCCTATGTCGATCCCTATGCCCTGCCAGATCCCATCAATCAAAACTTCAAAGCGGCTTTGGACGCGTCCGGGTTTGAGCTGCCCCCTGGATATGACTGGATCGAGTCAGGTACGGCCAGCAATCAATCCCAAACAATGGCGAACCTCGCTTCGCTAGCCGTGCCCCTCGTTTTGGTGATGCTCGGTGCCGTCGCCCTGGTGTTTAATTCTTTCCGGTTGGCCATTTTGGTGATGGGAGTTGGATTCATGTCGATCGGGCTCGCCTTTGCCGGCGTATGGATGTTCAACCTACCGCTTGGCTTTAATGCCATCCTTGGCGGGCTTGGCTTGCTCGGGATTTCGATTAACGGGACGATTGTCGTTTTGGCTTTATTGACCGGCAGCGAGGCTGCACGAAACGATGACATCATCGCCCAGCGCGAGATTGTCGTCGCTGCCACTCGGCACATCGTCGCCACAACGCTCACAACGATGGGCGGCTTTGTCCCGATCATCCTACAAGGCGATGTGTTCTGGATGCCCCTGGCGACAGGCGTCGCGGGTGGCATTGCCGGGTCAGCGATCCTGGCCCTGTATTTCACACCGTCCGTCTATCGGATCATGACGATGAAACCCTTCACGCGCCTTATGCGGATGGTGTCAGGCGGCAGATGGCAGCACCCGAACCGGGTGCCTGCCGAATAGCGCATTTGTCTGGTGGCGCGCCGTTTTGACCCGGTTCTTTGCGGCGACCGCCTCAGCCCTACCAATCGTAGCGCAGCTCGATGCCGAAGGTCCTTGGCTCATTCACAAACCCGGTCAGTGTGGTGAAATCGATGCCCCCGGTCAGAGCGTCTTCATCGAGAATGTTTCGAGCGAAAGCCGAAACATCGAAGCCCTGATCTGAGGCATATCCGACCCGGAGACCGCCTTCCCAAAAGCCCTCTTGGAAAAACTCTACACTCTCATAAAGAAAGAAATTGGTGTCGCCCTTATAGGCCCAATCGGTGAAGGCATAGAATTCGCCGCCATCAATCGGTATGGCATAGCGCGCTGTGGCGTTGGCAATCCATTCGGGGGCATTCGGGAACGAATTTCCGGAGATATTGAATCGCGTGACGCCATCGACGTCGACGGTTGGGTCGAGAACGGTGCACACAACGCCGCCGCCGCAACCTTCGACAAGCAGCACATCATCTTTGATCTCGGTCTTATTGTAAGACAGGCCCGCCGTGACCAGCAGGTTTTCCTTGATGACCGCTTCCAAATCGGTCTCAAAGCCATAGGCTTCGCCTGTGTCGGCGTTTAAGAGCTGGACCGTGTTCGTGTCGCCGCCCACAACCGTCAGCTGTTGATCTGAGATCTCATAATAGAAGACGTTGCCATTCAGGCGCACGCGGTTGTCGAACCATTCTGTTTTTGCGCCCGCTTCGTAGGAGATGACGGTTTCACTATCGGCGGTCGACAATGTATCGCCAAAGACGATCCGGCCTTGGATCGAAGGACCGCGATAGCCGCGAGCAACACGGCTATAGAGAGACACATCCTCGTTAACAGCATAGGTGGCCGAGAGGTCCCAACTGAACTGTTCATCGGCGACACGCTCCGAAAGGGGGCCGAGTGGCGCGCCAATGGTGCGGCTTGCGACGAAGTCTTTCTCATCATCTGTGTAGCGCAATCCGCCCGACACGGTTAGCGCATCGGTCAAATCATAGGCCACCGAAGCGAACACGCCGATCGATTGCGAGTCTTGTGACCGAGTGGCGCCTGAAAAGACAAAATCGCCGCTATACGCCAAGGATGTGATGGTGACGTCTTCGTCAAAGAAGAACACGCCTGTCTGAGCGCGCAAGGGTCCGTCATCATCAAAGGCGAAGCGCAGTTCGTGTGTGGTTTGCGTGAGATCATCAATTCCGCCTGAGGTATCGCTCGGGAAGCGAAACTGTCCAGGCGGTTGGATCCCGTCGGCGCCAATCGCGATGCCATCGATATCGCCGCGCGAAAATGTTTCCGTCGTTTCCAGTCCAAAAATGTAGGTGAGGTCCCAACCATTCTGAAAGGTGTTGGTGGCCTTGAACGTCACCCCGGCTGAGTCTTGCGTGAGTGGGTTTCCATCACCGCCATCAAAGAACACCGTATCGCGATCAAAATTGTCGCCCAATCCACGCTGTCCGGTATCCAAAATATTGCCGCGAAACAGACGCGCGCTGCCTTCATTGGTGAGCGCATGTAGATTCAATAAGAGATCGAGGGACGCGGTGGGTTCATATAGGAATTGCAAGCGCCCCGAGGTCACCTCAAAGCCCTCAAATGCATCCTCTTCGCCGGTAAAGGCATTGTCGACATAATTGTCGCGCGATTGATGCAGCACCGAGAGGCGGGCTGAGAGTTGATCTGTCAGCGCGCCGCCGACGGCGCCTTCAAGATCGAGCGTATTATATGTCCCCCAAGAGCCGCGCGCATAGGCGCTAAAATCTTGGCTCGGCTTGACGCTATCAAATTTGATAATCCCGCCCGGCGTATTGCGACCGAAAAGCGTCCCTTGCGGGCCGCGGAGCACCTCCACCGCTTCAATATCGAAAACCGGGTAGCCCTTCAGAATAGGGTTTTCGTACGGGACATCATCATAGACCAGCGAAACCGGCTGCGTTGAGTTTAAGTCAAAGTCTGTGTTGCCATAGCCGCGAATGTAAAAGCGCGGGAAGGCGCGGCCGAATGAACTCTCTGCGATTACGCTTGGGACGCGGGCCGAAAGAAACCGTACATCGGCGCCACTGGCTTTCAAATTGTTGAGCTTCTCATCCGATACCGTTGTGATCGAAATCGGCACATCTTGTGCGTTTTGTTCCACCCGTTGCGCCGTCGTTATGACCGACTCTAAGCGTCGGATCTCGGCATCCGCCCCGGCATCTTGCGCCCAGCTGGGTGAGATGGCGGCCGCGCTGAGGATGGCCAGGGCTGCCGTTTGTTTCAGAGAAGGTTTGAGAGACATTGACGCCTACTTTCGGTCACAAATCGAAGCGTTCCGCGATGGAAGGCCTTTGGTCGCGCAATAGTGTTTTTTAGGGGCGGGAGACAAGGATCCACGTAAGCTTCTAACTGCAGAAATGCTCGTTCCGCACGATCGTGTGGCAGAGGTGTCACGCTAAAAGGAAAGAGTCGCGCTTAGATTGAGCGCGACCCCGTTTGATTCTGCAAAACCAGACTGAGTTCAGTCCCAAGGATTGAAGCGCGTGCGCGGCTTAAGAATGTCCGGGTCTTCGCTATCTGAACTTTCAGATTGCGCCGCGTCTGCCGGTTTCTCTAGGGTTTGGACGCCCACTTGTTCAAATGTTCGCGTTTCCACCATCGGCTCAGAGGTCGGGACGACATCATCGGTAGCGTCAATGATCACTTTGTCCTCGCTGGGCGGGGTCCGACCGCCCGGACCGGGCAGCGGGCTGCTTTCCGGCTTAGCTGTGACGGCGCCGAGACCAAAACCCGCGCCAATGCCGTTTAGGCTATAGGTCGGCGTGTCCGTCTCGACCGGTCCTGGCGCATCCGCCTCGCTCGCTTCAACCATGGATTCGGGAGTATCTGTCGGCGCGACATCGGTTGCCGGGGCTTTGTCTGTCGCGGCTTCACTCGCCATATCGTCATTGGCAACATCAGTTGGCACCACCAAAACCGTCTCGGCCGTATCTTGCACACCCTGGTCCTCGGCGTCGGGCGTTGCCTCAACCGGCTCGTCCACGCGTTCGACTGCGGCAGTCGTTATCTCAGGGTGGTCTTCCTCTAGCGCCGAATCGGCCTCAGCAATCTGATCTATTGGTTCTGAAACGGCTTCGATTTGATCGTCTGAAGCATCTTGTTCTGGCGCCGTGCTCTGCACCATCGGTTCCGCATCAGAGATTACCTCGCCGGATGTTTGTATGTCGGATTCGGCGGCGGCCGGTTCGATGGTCTCATCCGCATCTGTGATTGGCTCGAGGGCGGTCAACCCGAAAGGAACATAGGCGGGCGGTTCGGGGGCCGGGTTTGGGTCTTGCGCCATTGCGCTCGGCGTTTTATTCGCCAGCGATGAATCAGCGGGCGCCTCACTTTCATCGGGTGTTTCCGTGCTTTCGGCGGGCGCTTCTGTCGGAAGACCGGCAGCGAGCGCGACCACGCCCATGGCCGATGCGGCGGCAGCGTCAAGGCCTGAGTCTTCTCGCTCATTCACTTCGGTAGCGAGCCGCGCCACCGCTTCCGTTACTTCATTTTCCGACTCTGTTTCGGGCGCGTCCGGCGCTGGCTCCGACTGCGCAGAAAAAGGGGCGCCTATGTCTGTATGCGAATCCGGCGCGTCTGTGTTGATCTGTTCAGCGGCCTCGATGTCCTCGGGCATCGCCATTGCCTGCATGTCTTCTGCATCAGCCTGTCCAGCCTCGGGTTCTATCGCCTCGTCTGTTACAAGCGCGGCTGCGTCCACAGTCTCCGTCTCCCCGGCAAGCTCCGGATCCGGCTCCGAAGCCTCAGTTTCGACAGCGCCTACCGCGGAGGTTTCGTTGATTGGATCTTCTTGTAGCGGTTCGGTTTCTGCTGAATCCGGAGCTACGGTGTTGGGGGTGGCCTCCGCGTCTGGATCCATGCCTGCCAGCAATGTTGAGATGGCCGCTTCGGTGCCGCGCGCCGTTCGAGCGGCCTCTTGCGTCATCGTCGCAACGACACTGGCATAAGTGCCCGCCTCTTCATGCGGGCTGGCCGCTAAGTCTTCGGCAGTTGCGCGCTCGAGCTCTTTTCCATCTTTGCTGGTGATCACCAGTTCATTCGGGGCTTCGGTAAGCGAAACGCTATAGCCTTCGGTGGAATAGGTGACGCTGCCTGCCTCGCCTTCGGTCCAATCGAGCTTGTTGAGTTCAGTCATCTCGGCCAGCCGGTCGATCAATTTCTTGGTTGAGGCATGCAACATTTGGAACTCCACCTTCACTGATTTGTTAAGCTCTTTTCATAGCCATTTACGGGGAGGCTTTCCTAGGGGTAAAAGTCGCTTATCAGATGAAATTACGGTTATATGCACTTGTTTTTACGAAGATTTCGGACACTTGTACGAGCTTGGATAACAGTATGTTTGAATCGATCTTTTTGCCTTCTACATCTGTCTCAGGAAACCGCGACGTAGCGAGACTCTGATGGATCGGCTTTGGCTCTTTCTCATTCCGCTGGGCATCTTAGTTTTGCTCGAAGCGCTGTGGCCAAGGCGCCGCCGTGTTCTGTCGCGGCAGGCGCGATGGCCGGGCGCGCTGCTTTTATTGGGCATCGGAATGATTTTGACGCGGTTGATCGCGCCCGCTGGCCTGGTTGGACTGGCCGCTTGGGCGGGCGCTAATGATATCGGTCTCCTGCCGCAGATCGAGGCGCCGATCTGGGCGATCGCTCTCCTCGGTTATTTGGTTTTCGATTTCGCGGTATGGGCCCAACATGTGGCAATGCATCGCTTCGATACATTGTGGCGCTTCCACCGCGTGCATCATGCAGATCCGGACTTTGATGTTATGACCGCGTTACGGTTTCATCCGGGCGAGATTGTCTTGTCCTTCCTATGGAAAGGCGCGATTGTCGTCCTGATCGGTGTGCCCGCGATATTTGTGCTTTGGTATGAAGTCGCGCTCAATCTCGGGGCGATGTTCAATCATGCCAATCTAAGGCTGCCGACCTGGATCGATCGCTGGCTGCGTTGGTTCATCGTCACGCCGGACATGCACCGCCTACATCATTCGACCGATCATCAGGAAGCCAATCGCAATTTTGGCTTTTTGATCCCCTGGTGGGACCGGCTGTTTCGGCTTTACCAAGCGCAACCACATGCTGGTCATGAGCGAATGGAAATTGGTCAAAAAACCTGGCGCTCGGCGTCGGATCAATCGCTCTGGGCGCTTTTGCTGCAACCGCGGCACAAACCCTGACCCTCACGCCCCCGGGATGCGCAAAACCTGCCCCGGATAAATCTTATCGGGATGTTTGAGCATGGGCGTATTGGCATCGAAGATGTCCGGATAACGCATCGCGTCGCCATAATATTTCTTCGCGAGTTTAGACAGCGTATCCCCAGATTTCACGGTATGAAAAACCGAGTCTGCCACTTTGGCTCTAGACTTGACCTTCATGGAATCTTCGACTTCGCCGATGCCTTGGACATTACCGGCGGCAAGGATCAGTTTTTCCTTCGTCTCTGAATCAGGAACGCCGCCTTCGAGCTTCACCTGTTTGCCACTCACCGTGACTTTGAAGTCTTTGCCCAAGCCGTCATCGAGCCCGAGATCTTCAACCTCTTTTGCGATGGCTTTTTCAGCCACTTTGTTTCGCTCTGCGATGATCTCTTTGCCTTTGTTCAAAGCAAATTTGAAAACGCCCATTTATATGGTCCCCTTTAATATCGCGACGGACGCTACGCTTTAATCGTCACCACGTGAAGGGTTTCCGCGACGTTCTTCCACGTTACGTCAACGTTACCCCTAGCCGGGATAGGATCGCGGCAGTAGGGTGCGCCGCAATCAGCACTACCTACGGGAGAAGATCAATATGCGTGAAGCCGTTATCGTTTCATATGCCCGCACGGGCCTCGCCAAAACCGGCCGCGGGTCACTGAATGACACCCACGGTATCACCATGGCCGGACATGCGATCAAGCACGCGCTTGCGCGGGCAAATGTCGAGGCCGAAGCTGTTGAAGACGTTTACCTCGGATCGGCCCAGCCGGAAGGGGCAACTGGGCACAATATCGCGCGCAATGCAGCGCTATGGGCGGGCTGCCCAAGCTCGACCTCTGGTGCCACCATAAATCGCTTTTGCTCCTCTGGCTTGCAAGCGATCGCGAACGCAGCGCACACCGTCATCAATGAGGGTGCACCTGTGGCCATCGGGGGCGGCGTCGAGAGCCTTTCTCTCGTTTCTCGTTCAGGCCACATGAACCTGCATCGCTATACGGAAGATGAGCTGATGCAGACATGGCCGGCAATTTGGATGACGATGATCGAGACCGCTGAAATTGTTGCCGACCGATACGGCATTAGCCGCGAATACCAGGACGAGTACTCAGCCGAGTCGCAGCGCCGCACCGCAGAATTTCAATCGTCTGGGAAGATGGCGGAAGAAATCGCGCCGCTACAAACGCGAATGAAGCTCGTCAATAAAGAGACGGGCGAAGAATCCTTCCAAGATGTGACCGTGGATCGCGATGAATGTAATCGCCCTGGCACGACCGTTGAGACGCTGGCAGGCTTACCGCCTGTCTTCCGCAACGGGATGCACGTCCAAGAGGGGAAATACGTTACCGCCGGCAACGCCTCACAGCTTTCAGACGGCGCCGCCGCTGTTGTCGTGATGGAAGCCGAGGAAGCCTCGCGCCGGGGACTGTCGCCGATGGGCCGCTTTATGGGCTTCAATGTCGGCGGTGTTGATCCCGATGAAATGGGCATCGGCCCGGTTAAGGCCGTGCCGCGCTTGCTTGAGCGCCACGGTCTCACGGTAGATGATATCGACCTCTGGGAGCTCAACGAAGCATTTGCGTCGCAGTGTCTCTACTGCCGTGACACGCTTGGGATTGATCCCGAGAAGTATAACGTCAATGGCGGATCAATCTCGATTGGTCACCCGTTCGGAATGACTGGTGCGCGTTGCACGGGATCCATTCTGATGGAAGGCCAACGCCGCAAGGCCAAGTATGGTGTCGTCACCATGTGTATTGGCGGTGGCATGGGCGCCGCCGGACTGTTCGAATTCCTCCACTAGTTTGAGCTGAGGATCTTCAAGTCCAAGCCCCGGTCTGGTTGACCGGGGCTTTTTTGTTTCCATTCGGCGCATGGCTCGACCGCGGCAGAAACTGCATTAGATATCGCAGTAGACCATACCGGAGGTGAACATGCAGAGATCGCGCAAGCTGGTAAAAATCGGTCATACGACCGCGTCTGCAGGCCTGATCGGGGGACTGTTCGCCTATATGGTTTTGCTATCCGTTCAAGCGCCAGAAACCGCCGAAGGATATGCGCAATTGCGTGGCTCGATCAAAGTGATTTCCGATTGGGTGATTTTTCCATCGCTCGCCATAGCGTTGATTTCAGGGCTGCTCTCAATGGTTGTCCATCAACCGTTCCAGGATCGCGGCTGGGTTTGGATCAAAGCCGCCTTGGGTATTTTGATGCTCAAAGGTGTGCTGACCGTGGTGCATGCCAAATCCGCGAGCGCGGCGGCCATCTCGGCGGATATCGCCGCAGGGATTGCAGATCCCGACGCGCTTGATCAGTTGCTTCGCCTCGAATGGGGGACGCTTTGGGTGGTTATGGGCATTTCCATCGCGAACATCGTCTTGGGGGTCTGGCGCCCGCGGATCATAAAGTGGGGCAGCCAATCGAAATCGTCTACGGCGCCGACGGTGAAAGCGGTCGATTCCCGCCCAAAAGCGATAGACAAAGCGGCTTAGCCATCATCCTGCGAATCATTCAGCGTAAACGTCCCCGCTTTGCCAACGGCGGTGAGTGCAAATGCATATTCCAAGGCCGTTTCTTTTAAGCCTTCAAACCGGCCTGACGCGCCGCCATGTCCGGCTTCCATATTGATGCGCAAGAAGTAGGGGCCAGCATCCGGCGCTTCATAACGCAGTTTGGCGGCCCATTTGCTGGGCTCCCAATAGGTGACGCGGGGATCGCTTAGCCCGCCCGTAATCAGCATTGCCGGATAGGGCTGGTCGGTCACTTGGTCATATGGACTGTAAGCCATGATCGTATCATAATCGTCGCTGCTGGTGAGGGGATTGCCCCATTCGGGCCACTCTGGCGGGGTTAGCGGTAGGCTCTCGTCTGACATCGTGTTTATGACATCGACAAAGGGCACCGCTGCGATGATCCCGGCGAAGAGTTCCGGGTCTTGATTGACCGCCGCCCCCATCAATAAGCCGCCAGCAGATCCACCCATGCCGACAATATGTCCGCGCGCTGAATAGCCTTGGCTCACAAGGAAATTCCCAGCATCAATATAGTCGTTGAACGTGTTGACCTTCTTTTCCAGCTTGCCGTCCAAATACCACTGATAGCCTTTCGCCATTGAGCCGCGAACATGCGCTGTCGCATAAATCAGACCGCGATCAACGAGTGCCAGCGGGGTGGTCCGAAAGCGGGCGGAAATTGTGGTTCCATAGGAGCCATATCCATATAGCAGCATCGGGGCGCTGCCATCGATGGGCGTGTCCTTATGGTAGAACAGGGTCACCGGAATGGTTTCGCCATCCCGTGCCGGCGCCAGCACCCGTTTAACGATATAGTCGCTCGCATCATGGCCGGACGGCACCTCTTGCTCTTTGCGCAGCACGCGCGCTTCGCTCATCAAATCATAGTCAAAGACCTGATTCGGCGTGGACGGGGACGAGTAAGAGATCCGCATTTGCGTTGTGTCATAGGCATAGCCCACAGATGTCCCCAGCGCGTAGGCCTCTTCCTCGAATGCGATTGTGTCTTCCGCGCCGGTTTCGCGTTCGCGGACGATAATGCGCGGTAGGCCCTCATGGCGCTCAAGCCGGATCATGTGATCTTTCAAAACATCCATACCGAGGATCAGAGTACCCGGCGCATAAGGCACAAGATCCGACCAGTTTTCGCGCCCAGGCGAGGCGATTGGAGCGGTGACAATTTTAAAATCAACCGCGCCATCGGCATTGGTCGAGATCACGAATTGATCGCCCCAATGCTCGACACTGTATTCAATATCGGTCTCTCTCGGGGCAATCGTTTTCAGCGTGGGCGTCTCTGCGTCTGCCGGAAAGAAATGAACCTCGGAGGTGGTGTGGCTGCCGGCGCTTACGAAAATATAGTCACCGGATTGGGACTCGCTGATCCCGGTGAAAAAACCTGGATCTTGTTCGCGATAAATCTCCGTCGAGCCGTCTTCACCAAGCTTATACATATGCACGGCAGACGGGCGGCCTTGATCATTGCGCTCGACCCAAAAAATCCGATCAGAATTTGCCCCCCATACGAATGCGCCATAGGTGTCCTCGATCAGATCGGGCAGAAGTTCGCCGGTCTCTAAGTCTTTAAACCGGATCGTGTAAAACTCGCTGCCTTGATCATCGACGGCATAGGCAATGCGTTTGTGATCCGGGCTGTGAGCGATGGTATTGAAGGCGAAATAGGCTTGGTCTTTGCCCATTTGGTCGCCGTCGAGCAGAATAGTGTCCTCCGCTTCATCATTGTAAACATCGGCGGCCGCCTTACGCGCGATGATGGGATACTCGCCGCCGGTCCGGTAACGCGTCAAATAGGCATATGGACCATCAATCGACGGCAGTGAGCTATCGTCTTCTTTGATCCGGCCGCGCATTTCGTCGAACAATTCATCGGTCAGCGCGCTCAGAGGCGTTTCGAGCTTGGCCTCGGTAAACGCATTCTCTGCTTCCAGATATTCGCGGATATCGGCGCGCAAAACGGTCGGGTCTTGCATCACATCTTGCCAGTTTTCGTCCTTCATCCAGTGATAAGGATCGATGCGCGTTCGGTTCACTTGAGTGATGGTCTCGGGCACACGCTTGGCCATCGGCGGAATGAGTTTCAATTCTGCGTCCTTCGCTGGGTCGGTTAGGGGGGCGGCGCCTTCAGCCCGATGCATCACGTCTTCGGAGACCGAAGACGTGCATCCGTACAAGAGCGCGAGGCAGGCAAAGCCTGAAATCAAAACACTCGTCCTCATTGGGGCTCCGCTATTATGATCGATTGGCAGCTTATTCGCTGCAGGATCTCATCTAGGACTGAGGCTCACTCGTTTTCGGCACAAAGTTTAGGACGACGCCATTAATGCACCAGCGCTGTCCGGTAGGTGGTGGACCATCCTTGAACACATGCCCCATATGCATGCCACAGACCGCGCAATGGCATTCCGTGCGCGGATAGATGAGTTTGAAATCGGTTTTCGTTTCAATCACATCGTCGCGGATTGGCTGCCAGTAGCTCGGCCAGCCAGTGCCGCTATCAAACTTGTGCTCGGATGACCAAAGCGCGGTATCGCAGCCGACGCAATGATATGTCCCATCGCGTTTCTCGCGCTCAAAATTGCCAGGACTGAACGCGCGCTCGGTGCCCTCTTTGCGGCCGACATAATACTGATCCGGCGTCAACAATGCGCGCCATTCCGCATCGCTGCGCGTGATTTTTTTGAGATCGGACATTGAAGAGGACGACATGGGCAACTCACATTTATCGGTTCACTCTTCCCATATAGGTCGTCCTCAGCCGTAGAGAACGGTAATCGTTTCAGCCACGCAGGCGGGACGATCCTGTCCTTCAATTTCAATTGTGCACTCAGAGATCATTTGCTTGCCGCCGGCTTTGTCATTGACCTCTTTGACGGTCTGGCTCATTCGCAGCTTCGAATTGACCGGAACCATATTTGTGAACCGGACCTTGTTGGCGCCGTAATTAATCCCGCGGGTGACGCCCTCGACGCGCAATACCTGCGGCCCGAACATAGGGATTAAAGACAGTGTGAGATAGCCATGTGCAATGGTTGAGCCGAGCATCTCTTTGGCCATTTCTTCATTCACATGAATCCATTGATGATCGCCAGTTGCATCGGCAAATGTGTTGATCCGTGGTTGATCGACTTCAAACCAATCCGATGGTCCTAGGGTTTGCCCGACCAAGCTTTCTAGGTCAGCATAGTTTACACTTTTTGGGTCCGCCATTTCTTCCTCCCGAGGGTCTATTTCTGCAATGATTAGTGGCAATTAGAGTGGTTGAGCGCAAGTCTTTCCTTACACGATCCGACTGTCTTTGTTGCCCCAGTAGCGGTCGCGCAGGAGCCGCTTATAGAGCTTTCCGGTCGGGTGACGTGGCAAAGCAGGATCGAAGTCCACCGTTTTCGGACATTTGATTTTCGCCAGTTGGGCACGGCAGTGCGCGAGCAATTCATCGGCAAGTTCGGGCGTGCCTTTGACCCCGTCCATGGGTTGAACCACGGCCTTTACTTCTTCCCCAAACTCCTCATTTGGAACGCCGATGACAGCGACATCAGCGACGGCAGGATGCGTAATCAGGATGTTTTCGGCCTCTTGCGGATAAATATTGACCCCGCCGGAAATGATCATGAACGCCTTGCGGTCAGTTAGATAGAGAAAGCCATCCTCGTCGACTTTCCCGACATCGCCCAAGGAACTCCAATCGGGATGCCGCGGGTGGACGGCACTTTTGGTTTTCTCTGGATCGTTGTGGTAATGTGGCGGATTGGTCCCGCCGAAATAGATTTGGCCCTCTTCGCCAATCGGCAATTCATCTCCATTTTCGTCGCAAATGTGTAGCTCGCCGAAGATCGGTATGCCAACGCTGCCTTTATGGCTCATCCATTGCTCTGAGTTGATCCATGTCATTCCATTCCCCTCTGAGCCGGCATAGTATTCTTCAATCACCGGCCCCCACCAGGCGATCATTTGTTCTTTCACCGGCACGGGGCAAGGCGCGGCGGCGTGTATTGTCGATACGAGGCTGCTCACATCGTATTTTGATCGGACATCCTCGGGCAGTTTGAGCATCTTCACGAACATGGTCGGCACCAATTGGGTGTGCGTGACTTTGTATTTCTCGATCAAAGCGAGGAACTGCTCTGGATCAAACTTTTCCATGATGATCAGCGTATTGCCGAACTTGGTCATCGACATGCACCAACGCAGTGGCGCGGCATGATAAAGCGGTGCTGGTGACAGATAGATGCCATCTGGCCGCACTTTAAAGAGGGCCTGCGCCAATTGGTTCAGTGTGTTATTCGCATCAATTGCAGGATCCTGCGGCAGTGGTGGACGAATGCCTTTCGGGCGTCCGGTTGTGCCTGACGAATAGAGCATGTCGGTTCCAGCCCGCTCATCCGCAATCGGTTGCTCCGGCATCCCGGCGCGAACGCCTTCGAGCGGCTCATATCCCGTGAGCGGCCCATCGATCGACCAATAGGCATCGAGTGTCGTCAAGGACGTGACCGCTTCCGCTACTGGCTTTAAGCCCGCGGAGGCGATCAACAAGCGGGCACCGCTATCTTTGATGATATACTCAACTTCCGGTGCCGTCAGGCGCGATGAGATGCAGACAAAATACAGTCCAGAACGCTGTGCGGCCCAACAAATTTCAAAGTATCGGGCGCTGTTCTCGGCAAAGATCGCCAATGTATCACCGGCCTGCAATCCCAACGTCCGGAACGCGTGTGCAATTTGGTTTGACCGCTTGTCGAGCTCCGCGAAGGTGACCGTCTCGCCGCTTCCCGCCATTATATAAGCAGGCTTGTTTGGATCTGTTTTCGCGTAATGCGAGGGGTGCATAGCCGGTTTCCTCCGACAGTCTCGTGCGGACTGTTTCACCAGGCAGATTAGCTCGGCGGGCCATGCTGTCTATCGGTAACTTCGGGACAAGGCGCGGGGCCTTTGCCTATCCGCCATAATCGGCAATGGAACGCGCCGTGCGGTGAAACCGCAATCGCTTGGCATAGTCCAAAGGATCTTTGGGCTTGACCAAAGCGTCAGCGGGCGTCTCGGTCCAGTCGACCAAACGCGTTAAAAAGAAACGCAGCGCCGCACCGCGGCACAGGATCGCAAATGCATCCTTCTCCGTGCCCTGAAGCGCGCGAATGCTCTCATACCCGGCAATCAGATTGGTCGCCTTGGAGTAATTGAAGGCACCGTCAGGCTCAAACGCCCAGGCATTGATGCAGACGGCCAAATCATAGGCGAGGGCATCCGTACACGCGAAATAGAAGTCAATTGCGCCGGTGAAGCGATTGCCCAGGAAAAAGGCATTATCAGGAAACAGGTCGGCATGGATCGTGCCCGTCGGAAGATTTTTCGTCAGCGAAGGATCCGCTAAAACCGCTTCCAAGTCGGCGTCGATTTTCTCCGCCAGGTCTGGCTGCAAAGCATCTGCGGTCCGGGCACGTCCGTCCCAGAGGCGGGGCCAACTGTCCGGGCCGAGATCATTTTCTCGCACTTGCGCGAAATCCGCCGATGCCGCGTGCAACTTTGCCAAGCCGATACCAAGTTCGCGACACTGAACCGCATTCGGCACGCGCGGCGAGAGGCCTTGCAAAAAGGTGATGATCACAGCCGGGCGTGTTGCCAGCGATCTCAGCGCCGAGCCGTCCCGTCCGGAAACCGGCAGCGGGCAGGAAAACCCATTCTGTGAGAGGTGCTGCTTCAATGCGATAAAGTAAGGGAGATCATGCGGGTTGGTGCGTTTCTCAAATAGAGTGAGGATGTAGCGCCCGATGGTCGTCTCGAGATAGTAATTTGAGTTTTCAACACCCTCGGCAATGCCCTTAAAGGCGACCGCCTCGCCGAGGTCATACTGGGCGAGAAAGTCGGCCAATTGTTCATCCGAAACACTGGTATAGACGGCCATAAACTAGGCTGTAGCGAGGCTCTTGTCCGGCGTCCACAGCTCGTCTTTCATGCTTCGACCCAATAGCAAGAAATGCAGTGCGGCCCAAAATAGGAAGAGCAGTCCGATCGAAATCCCCCAGCGAACGCCGGCTTTGCGAGCGGGCGCGCAGAAATTCTCGTTCGTTGCGAGCGCCTGCTCGAGTTCAACGCCGGATAGGGCACGGTCGGTGCCATCGCGTGTGGCTTTGAGCAGTGATTCCGTTGTTGCGCACTGCCCAATTGTCACAGGCGCCTCGAGCGCGGACAGGGTTTGTCGGGTGAAATGATCTGACATCGCACCGATCACTGGCGGTCCAGCGCCGTAACCGATCAAATTTACGACGAAGAGTAACAAGGCTGCCGCCGTCGCGCGCATTCGAGGTTCGACCAGTTTCTGGGTCACCGCAAACATCGGGGCGAGATATGCGAAGCGTAATACGGCTGCAACCGCCAAGAGCGGGATCGCGACAATGATTGCCGTTGCGCCTTCTGTGAACGCGAGCGTGTTGTATCCGAGGATTGCAATCGGCACGGACAGGGATAGCCCAAGGGCGGGCAACCAGCTGTCCGAATTCGGGTGCCGCGCCCGGACACGATCGGCGACCCAACCAGACCCGAATGTGCCAACGGCTGCAGCAATGCCGAGGACTCCGCCAAAGATGAGCGCCGCATCTTGCAGGCTCAGTCCATGCACGCGCATCCAGAAGGGGGGCACGAATTGACCAACGCCATATCCCACAAAGGAGGCCAGCGCGCCGCCCAAGCTGACATGCCAGAACGACCGCATGCGACCGACAACGCCAAAGACTTTGAACGGAGATGGCATCTGACGCGCGGCGGCTGCGGCGGCACCTCCTGGGTCAGAGAACCCACGCGGCGGCTCTTTTACGGTCATCTTGAAGACGACCGCCAGCAGGATGCCGGGAACCCCCATAATGATAAAAGCGTCGCGCCAATTCATGTTGGGTTGGCCTTCGATCCAAGCCGCGCCAAGGGCCGCGATCATCGTGCCGAGCGGTATACCGAGGGCGAAAATTCCGAGCGCTGAGGCGCGTTTTTCTGGGGGAAAGTAATCCGAGATAAGCGAATGCGAGGGCGGCGAGCAGCCCGCTTCCCCAACCCCAACCCCAATCCGCGCCAAGGCGAACTGAAAAGTGTTTTGCGCCATGCCGCAGGCGACGGTCATTGCGCTCCAAGCGGCCAAGGCAATCGATACGATCCAAGTCCGACTGCGCCGCTCGGCCAGCATCGCAAACGGAATCCCGAGCAGGGTGTAGAGGATCGCAAAGGCGAGGCCGGATAACAGTCCGATTTGAAGATCTGAGAGCGCGAATGTCTCGCGGATCGGTTCTCCAAGCACGCTGATCAGCGAGCGATCAATGAAATTGAAGATATAGACGATCAGCAGCGCGAACAGCACGTAAGCGCGATAGCTTGCAGTGCCATAGCCCTCTATTTCAGGGGTGACCGGCTCACCTGATGCCCCATCCGCGCGCACCCCTTAGGCCTCCCGCAGCTTGGCAAGGTCGTGATCGATCGTCCGCATACCGAGCAGGAAGAAGATCGCGCCGAACACAAATATCCCGACGACAATTGAGAGCCCGGTGCGAATGCCGGAAAGCTCAGCCCCTTGGCATTGGGCGATCTGCGCCTCTGCGAGCCCTTGACCCGCCTTGCACGCTGCGAGCGTTAAATCCGAGAGGCTTGCAAGATTGCTGGCGAAGAAGAAGTCGATCAATGCGCCGGCGAATACGGGACCGACGCCATACCCAACCAGGTTCACAACAAATAGGAGGATTGCGATCGCGGTCGCGCGCATGCGCGATGTCACAACGCCGCCAGAGATCGCATACATCGGCCCAAGGTAGAAATATTGAAAAAGATTGGCGGCGAGGAGAATAATCAAAATGGTCCATGCGCCAGCGACCCAATTTAAAGCGAGGATTTGCAGCAGCGCCGCCAAGACGAGGCCGACCGCTGGCAACCAAAACGCAGATTTGCCTTTGAATTGATCGACAAGCGCGCCGCACATCCACGTTCCGACCGCCCCAATCAGGGCCAGCGGTGCGAGGAAAAACAGCGCGGCTTCCGGTGCGGTCATGTCGAACGCAAATCGCAGGAATTTCATCACGAACGTGACCAGCGCGTAGCCGACGAATGACGCCCACATGCCGCCAATTGTGATGCACCAGAACGTGGAATTTCGGGACAGCGTTTTGAGCGTTTCGCCGATGCCTGGTTGCTTGGGTCGGATCGTCCCGGGCTCATCACTATATCCGCGCGGCGGTTCTTTGACGAAGAAGATGATACACAGTCCGATCGGAATACCGGCCAGTCCGACGACTATGAATGTTTGCCGCCAATCGACGACGCCGAGCAAAAGTCCGACAAACAGCGCCGCACAAAACGATCCAATCGTGATCCCCGTCGAATAAATTGACAGGGCGGAAGCGCGTTTATCTGTCTTGTAATAGTCGGCAATCAACGAGTTCGCTGGCGGCGTGAGCCCGGCTTCCCCAATCCCCACACCCAAGCGAAAGATGAGCAGCATAACGAAGCTCGTCGCGAGCCCGCACAAAGCGGTCATGATGCTCCAGAAGATGATCGATACACCGATAATCAGCGTGCGATTGTATCGCTCCGCGAGCCGCGCAATTGGAATGCCCAGAAAGGTGTAAAAGGTTGCGAAAGCGATCCCCGTCAGCAACCCGAATTGCAGGTTGGTCATCTGGATATCTTGTTCGATATTGACCTGAAGATATGAGATAATCACACGGTCGATGAAGTTGAAAATATACGCGACCAGCAGCGATCCGAGCACGAAGCTGCGATATCCATAGCTGCCGAAACTGGTTCCAGTATTCACGTTTGCCGCCGTTGCGGTGTCGTTCATGCAAAGCCTCCCACGCCACGCCTGCAACAGCATGTGCACATTTCTCTCGTAACGGTAACTGGACTGCCAGACCACGCAAGTCTTTTCGCAGCGACAGCTCGGGTGAGGGGTTCCGCTAGGCTAGATTAGGCCTTCGCTTTTAAAGCTGGTGACGCCTTGTTTGGCGGCGATCAAATGGTCGTGAACGGTGATGTCCAGCGGCTGCAAAACATCGATGATTTCGCGCGTCATGTCGATATCGGTGCGCGATGGCGTTGGATCGCCCGACGGGTGATTGTGCACGAGGATCAAAGCGGAAGCAGAAAGCTCCAACGCCCGACGCGCGATTTCGCGTGGATAAACGGGGGCATGATCTACAGTGCCTTGGCTCATGAGCTCGTCGCTGATCAATTGATTCTTACGGTCCAGAAAAATAACTCGAAACTGTTCGCGGGGTTCATGCTGCAACTGCCCGCGAACATAAGCGAGGAGGGCCATCCAACTTGAGATCACCGGTCGGGTTTGGATATTCTCGCGAGCAACGCGCCCGCTCATTTCGTGCGTCGCTTTGAGATACGCGGCTACGGTGTTGCCGATGCCGCTTACGCGCTTTAAATCGCTTACCGGCGCCGCGAAAATCGCCGACAATGAGCCAAACCGGTTGAGCAGCGCTTTGGCGATTGGTTTCACATCTCGGCGCGGTATGAACGCAAAGAGCAGCGTTTCCAATAACTCATAATCGTCAAGCGCCGCTGCGCCACGCGTGATGAGCTTTGAGCGCAAGCGGTCTCTATGTCCCTGCCAGTGTGGTTTGGCAGGTATTTCGTTCAAGCGCTCACCTTATGCGGGGTGTGTAAGCCGCCGGGCGAGGCGGTAAAAATTTCGCAGCCATTCTTGGTGACGCCGACAGAGTGTTCATATTGCGCGGAAAGCTTGCGATCCCGGGTCACTGCCGTCCAGCCATCGCTCAGGATCGCAGCATCCTTGCGGCCAACATTCAGCATCGGTTCGATTGTGAAGAACATGCCCTCTTTGAGTTCCGGACCGGTGCCAGCCCGGGCGCTGTGAACAACATTTGGTTCATCATGGAACAGCTGCCCCAGGCCATGGCCGCAGAAATCTTCCACCACTGAGAACCGGTTTTTGCGCGCCACTTCTGAAATCGCAGCGCCAATATCGCCAAATCGGTTCCCCGGCCTGACGGCAGCAATGCCCGCCATCAGGGCTTCATAAGTGACATCCATCAAGCGCGCCGCAATCCGCTTTGGTTCGCCCGCGGCATACATCCGCGAATGGTCGCCATGCCAGCCATCGACAATGACCGTGACATCAATATTCGCGATGTCGCCGTCTTTGAACGGGCGGTCGCCCGGAATACCATGGCAAATTACATGATTGAGGGAGATGCACGAGGCATGGCGATAGCCGCGATATCCAATCGTCGCAGACTGTGCGCCATGATCGTAAACAAAAGTCCGAATGAGATCGTCGATATGACCGGTGGTGACGCCCGGTTTGACCTCACTCACCAGCATATCCAAGCACTCTGAGACGAGGCGGCCGGCTTTGCGCATCCCCTCAAAACCCGCTTCATCATGAATGCGGATCTCTCCGGTGCGCATTGGCAGCATAATGTCGACATCGGTCATGCGGATCAGTCCTCAATCCTTGGATCTGTTACAGGCTAGCTTTATATGACAGCGATTGGCGCAGAATTCCAGTCATCAGATGACCACCCGCGTTGCGAACTCGTCGCATATTCGCAGACACGCCCGGCTTGTATCAGATTGCGCGATATTTAGGCCGAGTTAAGCAGGACATATGACCGAACCGGTATTTCGCCTCGTTTATGTAAGCACGGCTGATGAAAACATCAGTCAAGTGGATATTGGCGATATACTTGATACATCGCAGTCGAACAATCACGAGCGGTTGATAACGGGCTTTCTCGCGCACAATGGTCGGCATTTCATGCAGGCCTTAGAGGGCGAGAAAGAGGAAGTGACTGAGATTTATGAGCGGATCGTTACGGATGGTCGCCACCATGGTGTCGTTCAGATTATCGGCGAGACAGTGACTGAACGCGCGTTTCCTGATTGGGCAATGAACTATTTCCGCGTCGATGAAGCAAAAGGCCATGCGATGGTCATCCGGCATGATGATCCGATCGACGGCCTGTTGCCGCAGGATATGCCGCGTGAGCTATTGCATTTGTTCACGCGATTTTTGCACATCGAACCGCCAAAATTGTAAACAGATTATAAACGCCTTTTTGCGAGGGTCGGGTTAGAGTCGCTCGCGAGGGTTCTATGAATCAAGAGACGAAAATCATAATGGCGCGTGTCGCGAAGCTGGGCGAGCTGTCGGAAAGCGAAGCGCACCGGATTGTCAATGAAATCTATGCCGACGGTATCGTATCGCGCGGAGAAGCAGAAGCTCTGTTTCGATTGAGCGATGTCTTGAGCGAAACCGATCCCGCCTGGATCAGCCGGTTTCAAGAGGCGGTGAAAGACTTCCTTTTGACCCGCGAACCGCCAGAGGGTTGGATCACAGATGAGGAAGCCGATTGGTTGATCTCGCAGGTTCAAACCGATGCATCGACCCCAACGCTTGATGAAATCGATCTCATTTTAGAACTCTTGCGCAAAGCCGACGGGGCGCCGGAAAGCCTTGGAGACTTTGTCCTCGAAGCGATCAGCGAGCGGATCATCGCAGATGGCGTCGCCAATCTCAAAATGGTCGAAAGGATGCGATATGCGCTTTATGCTGGAGCAGGTAATGGCGGCATATGGGTCACTCAGAAAGAAGCTGACATCCTCTTCAAGATCAATGATGCGATTGCCGAGTCCCGCAATGCTGAGACCTGGAATGACCTGTTCGCCAGAGCGATCGGCAATCACCTCATGGCGCGCGCACATCCTGCGCCGCAAACCGTCGAAGATGCGTTGTCGCGGGAGACATGGTTGTCCGACTCATCGAGCAGCGCGGGCGGTTTCTTGAGCCGCATGGGCAGCTCCTTTGGGTCCGGCAATTGGTTCCAGTCGATCACATATTCGTCCAAGCGTGCCGCTGAAGCACGTCGCCGCGCGGCCGAAGCGGCCGACCGAGAGGCGGAAGAGATCACTGATTTTGAAAGCACATGGGTGCTCGACCGCATCGCCAGCGACAAGAAAGTCTCGCCGGCCGAAATGGCCTTGCTGGAGTTCCTCAAGAAGGAAGCGCCGGGGCTCGCCGAGGGGCTGGTTGTCGCGCGATAGACGACGAGCAAAAAAGTTCGGGCGCGCGGAAGGTCACGTTCACGATGTAAAACCGCCGACCACCAAAGCCCAATGATTTGACTTGGTCTTACATATGCCACTTGCGCCCATGTGCACGCGATGCTTGCCATATCGGCGAGGAGGCTGAAAAAACACAATTGCGATAGCGCTTTATCGCTTGTTTTGTCGTCAATTGACGAAGCGGAAATCTCGACAAGCTGGATGCGCCGCTCTAATCCCCTTGCCAGGCAAACAAGAAGACTAGCCGAGGCCCGTCCATGTTCAAAAAAATCCTGATCGCTAATCGCGGCGAGATCGCTGTTCGCGTGATTAAGACCTGCAAACGGCTCGGGATTCAGACGGTCGTGGTTTTTTCAGATGCCGATGCCGGCTCGATGGCGGTCGAACTGGCAGATGAGGCGGTTCATATCGGACCGTCTCCTGCAGCCGAGTCCTATTTGGTGATGGACAAAATCGTTGATGCGGTGAAGCAGACAAAGGCAGAAGCGGTGCACCCTGGGTTTGGGTTCCTGTCTGAAAATGCCGAGTTCGCCAAACGCCTGAAAAAAGAAAAGATTGTGTTCATCGGCCCAAACCCACACGCCATTGAGGCGATGGGCGACAAAATCAGCTCAAAAAAGCTCGCTGCTGACGCCGGCGTTTCTACCGTACCAGGGCATATGGGGCTGATCGAAGACACCCAAGAGGCGGTCAAGATCAGTCGTGAAAT
>JBCCXW010000017.1:0-34645 GCA_039191105.1 Pseudomonadota bacterium | reverse complement strand
CTCGCCTGCGGCTTCGGCCGCCATCTCAGCTTCCAGCTGCTCCAGCGCCTCTGGCTCAATCCAGCCGGAAATAACCCGCGCTTTCATGATGAACAATTGCGCATCGTCTTTGCGCATCTCGCCTTTCTTCAAGATGCCATCCTGCCAAACGGGCTTGCCCTCTTTGTTATTCTCGCGCCAGCCGGTGAGATCATCTGGGACCAGTCCGGCGACGTCTTCGACGGTTTTGACGTCGTTTTCACCGAGCTTCACAGCAAAGCCTGGGGACATGCCGTCAAGGTCCATCACGTCGTCCGCAACGCCGAGTTCGATCCGGCGCGCATTTTGCTCTGCCGCGAGCTTTTCGAGGTATTCACGGGCCCGTTCTTGGATTTCCGCGGCCACTTCTTCGTCGAAGCCTTCAATCTGCATGAAGTCTTCAGCGCCGATATAAGCGATATCTTCGACGGTCTCGAACCCTTCTGATGCGAGCAACTGGGCCAGCGTTTCATCCGCATCCAGCGCTTGCATGAACAGCTCAGTCCGGCGTTGGAAGTCTTGCTGATAGCGTTCGGAATCATCGCTTTCCGTAACCAAATCGATTTGCCATCCGGTGAGCTGCGAGGCGAGCCTGACATTCTGTCCGCGGCGGCCAATGGCCAGCGGGAATTGCTCATCGGCGACCACCACTTCGACGCGGTGTTCGTCTTCGTCGAGCACCACTTTCGACACTTCCGCGGGCTGTAATGCGTTCACAATGAAAGTCGCATCGTCATAGTTCCACGGAATGATATCGATTTTCTCGCCGGAAAGTTCGCCAACCACAGCCTGCACACGCGCGCCGCGCATCCCGACGCAGGCGCCGACCGGGTCGATCGAGCTATCATTTGAAATCACGCCGATTTTTGCGCGCGAGCCTGGGTCGCGGGCACAAGAGCGAATTTCGATCACGCCTTCATAGACTTCCGGCACTTCTGCAGCGAACAGTTTCACCATGAAATCTGGATGCGCGCGTGACAGGAAAATCTGCGGCCCTTTAATTTCGCGGCTGACCTTATAGAGATAGGCCCGCACCCGATCATTCGGTTGGAAGTTTTCCCGCGGGATCCCATCATTGCGGCGGATAATGCCTTCCGCGCGACCGAGATCGACGATGACGTGACCATATTCAACCCGCTTCACAATGCCATTGATAATCTCGCCTTCGCGATCTTTGTATTCGTCGAATTGGCGCTGGCGCTCGGCGTCGCGCACTTTTTGCATAATCACTTGCTTGGCGGTCTGGGCTGCAACTCGACCAAAATCGAACGGCGGTAATTCCTCTTTGATCTCCGTGCCAAGATCGTACGCGGCGTCCAGTTTCTTCGCATCCGAGAGCGAAATTTGTTGAGCAGGATCTTCGATTTCTTCGTCAGCGACGACCGTTTGAACGCGCCACAGGCTTTGCTCGCCAGTATCGTGATCGATGACCGCGCGGATATCATGCTCTTGTCCATAGCGGGACTTCGCGGCTTTCTCGATCGCTTCTTGCATCGCTTCGATGACGATGGCGCGATCGATTGCTTTTTCTTCTGCGACCGCTTTTGCGATCTGCATAATTTCAAGCCGGTTTGCGGAAACGCCAACAGTGCTCATGGGCCTCAAGCTCCACTTTCTTGGTTATCTTCTACTCTATCTTGTTCAGTTTCATCCGTCTCGAAGCCGACAAACGCGTCATCGCCCGGTTGCGGTGGCAGCGAGCCATCGCGCGCCGCGGCATCGATCAAGGCATCTGTCAGCAGCAGACTGGCTTTGCTCATTTCATGAACTTTCGCGACCAGTTCGGTTTGGTCTTCGAGTTCGATCGCAACGCCATTTTCATCCTCGCGCTGGATGATGCCTTGGAACCGCCGCCGCCCCCCTAATGGCAGGGTCAATTCAACTTTGGCGAGATGCCCAATCCAGCGCCCGAAATCGCCGACCCGTGTGAGCGGCCGGTCAATGCCGGGGGTTGAGACTTCCAACCGATAGGCTTCGCTGATCGGGTCTTCGGCTTCCAAAACCGGCGACAGATTGCGGGAGAAGGTGGCACAGTCTTCGACATCGGTGGGAGCGCCGCCGGCGCGTTCGATCATAATCTGTAGCAAAGGTCGTTTGCCGCCCATCACGCGAACGCGCACGATTTCCATTCCGAGCTCCGCTGCGAGCGGTTCGGCCATGGATAAGATACGGTCTTCCTGTGGGCTGGTGGTGATCAAACGAACAATTTCCGGACAAATAAAAGCGGCGGCCCCGTTTCCGGAACCGCCGCCGATATGTTTCGACTTGGTATTAAAGTAAGCGCAATCGCTCCAATTGTCTAGAGCAGTTTCAGGTCGACCGCAGATGTCTTGCCGCGCCGCTCATCATGATACAGCTCATATTCAATCGGTTGGTCATCTTTAAGCTCTTGTAGACCAGACCGTTCGACCGCCGAAATATGGACGAACACGTCCTTTCCGCCTTCATCCGGGAGGATGAAACCGAAGCCTTTCGTGGCGTTAAACCACTTCACTTTTCCCGTGGGCATTGTGGCCCCTTTCCGCTATTCCGCGCCGTCCCTGCCCCGCGCAGGCGGTCGCGGCGTCGAGTACGGAGAGGTTAGGACATTCATGAACCGCCGGTCCGGCGGGGTCTTCTTATTTCAGACCGGCCGCATTCGATACGGAAAGCTCGTTCACAGTCTTTCGACAAGGTCAAGAAAAACCGATTATCGGAGCTGAAAAACAAGAGGTTGCACAACATTAGACGCCTGAATGCGGCAAGTCGCGCCAACCGCTTTTGGCTCATCTGCCTTGAACCGCCATTTCTCTACGGTGCTGAGGGATCGCTCGTCGAAGACCCCGCTTGGCACGGATGCGAGGACGCGTGGATTGACGACATTGCCCTCCTCGTCAAACTGTAATTTTAGAATGACCGCGCCAAACATTCCGCGCCGCGCTTTTCCGACAGGATAGCGCAGGCTCGGTCTTTGGATCATCCGGCCGCGACATTGCGGCAAATCTGACTCTATTTTTAACTCAATCTCCAAGGCGTTGAGAAGGTGTTCATCCACCGGATAGGTGGCCAAGATCTCTTGGATTTCGGATGGCGCCGGATGGCTTTCCCCAGTGCTTTCGAAATAGGCTTGCATTGCCATCCGCCAGGCTTCGGCTTTCCATTTCAAGTCCTCCGCCCATTCCGGCTTTTCGCCGGCTTCGTCAAAATGGGCCCGGACAAATCCTTCGACATGTGTCATTTCTAAGATCGCGTTACGATCCTGTTGGTCATTAAACAGCGCGACCGCGGCAATATATTTCGCCTCAACATAGTGTTTCGGCAAAATTGACCGTATGGGTATGAGGTGCGTTTCCGCGGCGAGCGCACTTTCGCGAAGATGCTGATCATTGTCGCCAGTCGCATCGCGGTTCATCAAGGTCAAATAAGCATTGACGGATTGAACCGTCGGCGGGCCATCATAGGCGGACAGGGCTGCGAGCAATTGGCCGCGCGCATCGTCCGAAACATCTTCGATGAACGTGTTGTGCGCCGCGATGACATCCGCCAAGCCATCTTCTTGTGCAGCGGCGAGCGTGTGATGCGTAATGGCAAAGACACTGATAATGACCACCCAAAGCGCGCGCATTCGCATCTCCTCGATAATGCCGCTCATAAAAACTGTATTTCTGGCGATGAATCAATTCGCAGACTTGATTTCGAAGTCATAAAAGACCGGTCTGATATCGCCCAATCGTTTGGCTTCGTACCGGGTTTGAATATGATCGGAGGGCGGCGATTGCCAGTCATCGGCGCGCTTGGCCGTCCATTGATAAGCCGGATGATGCAGAAATCGCTCCAGCGCCTGATCTGCGTATGATCGCACATCGGTCGCGAACCGGACACGGCCGCCGGGTTTCATATTCCTTGCCAAGGCGTCCAAAAACGGCGGTTGAATCAATCGCCGTTTATGATGCTTGGATTTCGGCCAGGGGTCGGGAAACAGAATGAAAGCGCGATCGATGCTGTGTCTTTGCAATCCGGCCACGAGATCACGCCCATCCTTGGGCCAGATGCGGATGTTTTGCAGATCGTCTGTCTCAATCTGACCGAGCAGCTTGGCGATCCCTTCGGCGAACACCTCGCTCGCAAGAAGGCCAATGTCGGGATTTTTGCGTGCTTGGCCACTCACATGCTCACCGCCGCCAAAACCGATTTCGAGCCACATTTCAGAGCGCGGGGTGAACAGTTGCAGGGGATCAAACGGCCGGGTTGGATCAAGCTTGATCTCAACCTTGGGCAGAAGCGTTTCGATAAGCCTTAGCTGCCGTGACGAGAGCTTGCGTCCGTTCCGGCCACCATATGTTTTCAAGGCGCGTCTTTGGTTTTGCATGCGGCTCCAGCAAGGAGAATCAAGGTAATGCGCAAATCGCCTTGGTGCGTCGGGACGTCAAGGGTTACCCGCCCGCCGCGGTTTGCGCGTTGGAAATTTGCGCACCCGATAGAAAAGGCTTGCGAAGACAGCATGCCGGGTTCAAAACCCGCGCCTTGGTTTATTGCGAGCAATCCGGTGCAACAGACTTCCTCTACTGCGGCTGTGACAGCGCCTGCTAAGGCGCTGCCCTTGCCGCAATGGGAGCTGGTCCTGATGGTGGCGGCCCTGATGTCGCTCAATGCGCTGGCGATTGATATCATGTTGCCCGCTTTGAGCGAGATCTCTCAGCACTATGACCTCGCGCGGGACAATGATCAGCAACTGGTCATATTTGCGTATATTGCAGGGTTCGGCGCACCGCAGCTTGTGTTTGGGCCGGTATCCGACCGGTTTGGTCGCAAAGGGCTGCTCAGCCTGTGTTTGGTGAGTTACGCCATTGCCGGGCTTGCCTGCATTGCAACAAACTCTTTCACCACGCTGCTGATTGCCCGATTTGTTCAGGGCATTTTTGCCAGTGGTGTCAGGGTGATCGCGGTCTCCATTGTGCGTGATCTGCTCGCTGGCCGCGCTATGGCTCGGATTATGTCACTGGTTATGACAGTGTTTATGATCGTGCCGATTTTGGCGCCGACCATCGGCGCGGGCGTCATGCTGTTTGCACCATGGCAGTGGACGTTTGGTGTGCTCAGCATCGCCGCGGTCATCAACTTGTTCTGGATCCAGTTGCGCTTGCCGGAGACCCTGCCAGCGGCCGACCGGCAACCGCTCAATCCACGGCAAACGGGCCGGGCGTACTGGCAGGTCATCACGACGCGGATGACGGTTGGCTATATGTGCGCCAGCGGCGTGATCTTTGGCGCACTGTTCGCCTTCGTCGCGGCGTCTGAGCAAATCTTCACCGATGTGTTCCAGCAGCATCAGACTTTTGCGCTATGGTTTGCGGGTGTTGCAGGCGCGCTCGCAGCGGCCAATTTCTTAAACTCACGTATCGTCGAAAGGTTCGGGATGCGGCGGATCAGTCATGCTGTTCTGATCCTGTTCATTGCGCTCTCCTTGCTCAATGTTGTGACCCTCAACCTGGTCGGTGAGCGGCTCTGGTTATTCTATCCCTTATTCTGTTTGACGTTTGGCTGCTTTGGTATGCTCGGGGCCAATTTCACGGCATTGGCGATGGAGCCACAAGGCAAAATTGCCGGCACCGCCAGCGCGGCCTACGGCTTTTCATCGACAACGGTATCGAGCTTTATCGGCTATCTGGTGGCGGGCCAGTTCGATGGCACGGTTGCGCCTTTCATGTGGGGATTTGTAATGCTCGGGGTGAGTTCGTTAACGATCATTCTGATCACTGAGCGCGGCCGACTTTTCCAAACGCGTTAGCCGCTCTTGCGCTTCCGCAGCGACAGCGCCGCTATCACAAAGCAGACAGCTCAAGGAAGACTCATCATGGCGCTCAAGACCCGGATCACAGAAATGCTCGAAATCGAAAAACCGATCATTCAAGCGGCGATGGGATGGATTGCGCGGGCCCAATTATCCTCAGCGTTTTCAAACGCCGGCGGGATGGGCATCATCGAAACCAGTTCGGGTCAACTTGATGCAGTGCGCACTGAAATCCTCAAGATGCGCGACCTCACGGACAAACCGTTCGGGGTGAATGTGGCGCAAGCGTTCGTGCGCGATCCGGACATTGTTCAATTCGTGATCGATCAAGGGATTAAGTTCGTCACCACATCGGCGGGCAATCCTAAGAAATATACCAGCCAATTGAAGGATGCGGGCCTGACCGTGTTTCACGTTGTGCCCAGCTTGAAGGCTGCGCTCGGAGCAATTGATGCCGGCGTGGACGGATTGATCGTCGAAGGCGGCGAAGGCGGCGGCTTCAAAAATCCGAAAGATGTCGCGTCGATGGTTTTAATTCCGCAAGTCTGCGAGGCCGTTCAGGTGCCGGTGGTCGCGGCGGGCGGGATCATGGATGGGGCGACCATGGCGGCCGCGTTTTCGCTCGGCGCGGAAGGCGTTTTAATGGGCACGCGCATTCTCTCAAGCGCCGAAAGTCCGGTCCACGACAATTGGAAGCAAGCCATTGTCGACGCCGATGCAACCGACACGGTTTTCCTTAATCGTGATGGCCCCGGCCCCGCCTTGCGCGCGCTCAGAACTCATCGCACAACCAAAATCGAACAAGACGGCGTTGATAACATTTTCGGCGAGTTTGCGGGCACCCAGCAGGTCTATTTCGAGGGTGACTTAGAGGCCGGGATTGCTTTGACGGGGCAAGTGGCCGGGCGGATTAAAGCGGTGCGACCTGTCGCTGATATTCTGAATGAAACGATGCACCAATACCACGCGACTGTGGCCCGCTTAAATCAGATACAAGCGTGACCACAACCTTCTGAGCGAACCAGGGTCGCGCTGACGCGGTTACCGCGAGGCTTACGGCAAAGCACTTAGACCAATGCGAGCCGATAGTTTCGCCGCGTCAGGCGCGGATCGATGCGCAGTGTTTTAAAGCTTTCCGCATCAATTGCATCTAGGAATGCGTCGGCTCGCCTTTTGTCGGATGGCATCATCATTTGGTAAGCATCGAGCGCGTCCTGCAACCGCAGTAATGGAAATGTGCGCGCCGCGATCATGCCCGCATGTCCGCCAATGCTAAACGGGATCATGCCTAATCCGCGGGGCAATTCAGATTGCGGTTCGGCATCCTCGGCCCAGTCTTCAAAGCGCGCTATGGTGGCGCCGAGCACTGGGATTTGCTCACTCAAGGCAACCTTGAGGATCGGTAAGAGGGTCTGTGGCAGATCATCGTCCGGGATCAGGTCGCCCGATTGACCTTCCCCCGTGATGACGCGTTCAACATAATCCGCAACGCTCGGCGCCGTGCGTTTCATATGCGCGCCGGTCCATTGGTCCCGATATTGATGGGCGTAAAGTGGACCGATGAACGCGAAATCAGCATAACTGGCGCGGGTGCCGAGTAAATATGGCAGCTTTTCAAGATGCGCTGAAAGATCCGCCAAGAATGTCTCATAGGCGGCTTCAACGCCCGGGATCGTCTCCGAGGTGACGCCGAGCATGGGGACAAAACTGCGAAACTGTTTCCCGACTCTTTTGCCCGCCTCATATTGCGCTTCGGGCGAGCCATCAGGCGCGGCATTTTTGCCAAACTCGCCATAAATCCATTCTTCGTTCTTGTTCCAACGGTAGTGCATGGCCGGTAGGACCATCCATTCATCCGCAAACAATTGTAGCAAATAGGTGACAAAGCGCTGCAAAGGCGTTTCAGGGATCGCGCTCGGGGCGCCGTTGGACCCCTCAAAATAAGCGATTATGTCCGCGGTGTCTTGGACATAAAGACCGCTTGGCGTTTTCAAGACGGGAATGACAGGCCAACCAATATTGGCGATGATTTCAGACTTCATAAGCGCGGGGGTTGGCGCGATTTCTGTGAAGGCGACCCCCTTCCATCGCAGATAGGCGCGCGCCTTGCCCGAAAAGTAACTCATTTCGCTTCCGAACAGCGTATACTCACCCATCGTCCATTGTCTCCATCACCATCGATCGACCGGCATATGGACCCAAAATTTTCGGCCAAGCAACCAACAAGTTTACGCGGATCGAGAATTCCTTAACCCAATCGCTGCAATCCCGTGAACATTGCAGATAAGACAGCGGCGCGTCACGTTTCCGCCAGATTCTCCGCAGATAGAAACGCAAGTTATTTTGGGCGGCAAAGTCCGTTATTCAGAAGGATTGGGAAACGCTTATGGAATCACAAGCGCTTGATGAGGTTCATTCCCAAGGGGCCTTTTCTTTGTTTGAATTGATCATGGCCGCGGACCCGGTCGTGAAGGCCGTGCTCGTCGTGTTGATTATCGCCAGCATTTGGTCCTGGGCCGTTGTGGTCGAGAAAGCGTTTGCCATCGGAAATGCGCGGAAGCGGGCGAGAGACTTTGAAGATGCGTTCTGGAACGGGCGCGCCGGGGATTATGATGGCCGCCCGGGGGAAAGTCCGAACAATGGTGCGGCGCGTTTGTTTGCGGCGATATCGAGAGAGTGGCGCGACGCCAAAAGTGTTTCGCCGAACGAGCATGGCGCTCTTGTTGCCCGCGCTGAGCGGTCTTTGCGCGCCACTGTGGACCGCGAAGTCGGTGCGATTTCGAATGGCATCGGCGCCCTCGCAACCATCGGCTCGTCCTCGGTCTATATCGGCCTGTTTGGCACCGTTTGGGGCATCATGAATGCGTTTTTGAATATCAGCGCGCAGGAAGACACGAGTCTCGCTGTGGTCGGGGGCCCAATCGCTGAGGCCTTGTTCGCGACCGGGCTCGGCTTGATCGCGGCGATTCCAGCGGTGATTTTCTACAATAAATACTCAGGCGATTTGAACCGCTATGCCGACAGTCTCGATTCCTTCAGTCAGGATCTGCTGGTTCGCTTATCTCGCCGCGCCAGCGATGGGCCGGTCTGATGGCGGCGCCGAGCAGATCGTCTGGCGGTAGCCGCGGACGCCGCACGCTGAATGCCGAAATCAATGTCACACCGATGGTTGATGTGATGTTGGTGCTGCTGATCATCTTTATGATTACCGCAACAGCCCTACAGCGCGGGGTTGAAGTGAACTTGCCCAAAGCGGCCACCAGCAATCTCACGGTGCCAAAGACCACACCACTGCTCGTCACGGTGACGCAGGATGCGAAAGTCTATATTTCCGAAACTGAAATCGAGCTTAGCGAACTGACGACGAAACTGCTCGCGATCGCCGGTGAGGGCTATGAGGAACGGATTTTTCTGCGCGGTGACACCAATGCCGCCTATGGCGAAGTTTTGGCAGTGATGACCCAGATGAAAAATGCGGGCTTCACCAATATCGCATTGGTCACCGATCCGAAAGCGCGGGTCGAGCGAGGTCAGTAAATATGCTGCGCGGCCTGCCTGCATCTGTGATGATACACGCAGCCGTGTTTGGCGCGAGCTATTTAACGCTGCCATTTTGGGCGGTGCAGCCGCAAGACTATTCGGTGATTGAAGCGGTCGATGTGAATTTTGCTGAGATTGGGGAGATCACCAATATCGCCCCGATCATCGAGCGCGAAGGGGAACCACCGGAAGAGGTGGCACCGGAACCGCCGGAAGAGGACCCTCCTGAAGATCCGGTTGAAGAGGACTTGCCAGAAGCCGAAATGGATGTCGCCAGCATCGAAGAGACGGTCCCGGTTGAGCCAGACCCGGAAGACGTCATGCCAAATCTGGAGCCTGAAGAGCCGGAAGAGACCCCAGAACCAGAGCCTGAACCAGAACCTGAACCGAAGACCGAGCGCCAACGCTCTCAAACCGATTTGATGGATTTGCTCAACCAGAGCGAGTCGACCTTCCAAAGCGAAATCGAAACGCGGCGTGAGCGACCCGAGCCACCGCCGCCCGTCGAACAACCGCAAACCGCACTTGAGAATGTTCCGATCCCCGCCGAAACCCGAAATCGCGCCGGTGCCGGCGAACGCAATGCCAATACCGCACGACTCGAAGCCCTCGTGCAGTCCCGCATTCGCAATGAATGTTGGTCCGGCGTCGATGATCTGCCCAATCCAGAACTCTACAATGTGCATATGAATGTGCGTTTGAACGAGAACGGAACGATTGCCGAGCTGACCGTGGTCGAGCCGAAAGGGCGCCCACGATCTTATATGGCAACCGCGGTGGAGCGTGCGCGCCGTGCGGTCGGTAAGTGCGAGCCTTTTCGGCTGCCGAAAGATGATTATGAGCTATGGAAAGAAATAAATGTCTATCTTGGACTGGGCTATGCCAGTAACTGATTCTGCGACCAGGAGTTTTGCGATGATGAGAAAACTGATTTTGGCGACGCTTGTCGCGCTTCTGGGCACATGGTCCGCCGCCTTGGCGCAATTAGAGGTGGTCGTTGACCGCGCAGATCTAAAGCCGACTCCAATTGCGATCCCAACCTTTGAAGCCATTGGCGTGGACCCAGACATCGCACAACAAATCAGCGATGTGATCCGGGCCGACTTGGAATCCACGGGCCTGTTTACGGTGACGCCAGAGGAAGCGCATATTCAGAAAGACCTAAACATCGAAGTTGCCCCGCGTTTCGCCGATTGGAAGATCATTCAGGCGGATGCGTTGGTCGTTGGAACCGTCGAGCAAATTAGCCGAGACGGCAATCAGTTGATTCGTGGATCCGTCCGCATGTGGGATGTTTACGGTGAAGAATTGATGCGGTTCGAAGATTCCGCCGGACGGCAAGTCTCGGGTCGCCGCTTTACCACCACGCCCGCTGATATTCGCCGCATCGCGCACAAAATCGCGGATGCGATTTACAGCCGTCTGACCGGCGAAGACGGCTACTTTGATACCCGCATTGTCTATATCGCCGAGAGCGGTACGCCCGGGAATCGCATTAAGAAGCTCGCGATTATGGACTCTGACGGCGCCAATGCGCAGGAATTAACGGATGGGACATCCCTGACGCTGACGCCGCGCTTTTCACCGGAAGCGCAGCAAATCACGTATGTCTCATATGAAGGGGATCCGAGCCAATTCGGCCCATTTGGCAGCCCTCGCGTCTACCTTTTTGACTTGCGTCGCGGGCGGCAGGAAGTCATCGGTCGGCAAGGCGTGATGTCGGTTGCTGGGCGGTTTTCCCCAGATGGAGATACGCTGCTCTATGCCGAACTGCGCAATGGCAATTCCGATCTTTACACGATGGACTTGCAAACCCGGCAGACGCGGCGTCTGACCGATCATCCAGCGATTGATATTTCCCCCTCTATGTCGCCAGATGGCCGTTCGATCGTATTTACCTCTGATCGTGGTGGGTCGCAGCAATTGTACATCATGAACATAGATGGCACGGCGCGCAGCTGCCCGTCGGGTGGTCGTGACATCGCCTGTCGGATTACGTTCGGATCCGGGGGCTACTCGGCGCCGGTTTGGAGCCCCCGCGGCGACTTGATCGCGTTCACCAAACAAGCCAGCCGGAAATTCCATATCGGCGTGATTGGGATCGATGGCCGCGGCGAGCGCTTATTGACCGAGTCCAGCCTGGTCGACGAAGGACCCGATTGGTCGCCAAATGGTCGTGTGATTGTATTCTCACGCCAGCGCGGCCCGGAGCGGCGGACGTCGCTTTGGTCTGTGGATCTAACCGGACGCAATTTGCGGCAATTGCCGACCCCAACCGATGCATCTGACCCGGCTTGGTCGCCATTATTGGATTAGGACTATCGAGAAAGCTGAAATCTCGGTAATCTTCCCAAAACATAAAAAAATCAGCTATAGGGTGAGTCGGAATTGACATTTTCCCCGCCTGAATGCACGCAACGGGCGCGAAAGCAAGGAGAGAACCAAAATGCGCAAGCTTATGATGACATCAGCGACGGCCGCTATTTTTGTCGGTATCGCGGGTTGTGCTTCAGCCCCAGAACCGGAGCCGGTTGTCGTGGCTGAGCCTGAACCAGAACCCATTGTGGTCGTGGAAGAAGAGCCAGAAGTGGTGATCGTCGAAGAAGTTATTCCAGATGGACCGGTCGAAGGGTCTTTGGAGGATTTCCAGGTGAATGTTGGCGATCGCGTCTATTTTGATCTGGACCAGTATCAATTGACGGCAGACGCCCAAGGCATTCTGAAGCGTCAGGCCGCTTGGTTGTCGTCTTATCCGGATGTGAACATTCTTGTCGCGGGCAACTGCGATGAGCGGGGCACCCGGGAATACAACCTGGCGCTTGGCGAACGCCGCGCATCTGTTGTGAAAGACTATTTGGTCGACCTTGGCGTGGACCCAGCGCGCGTTCAAACCGTATCGTACGGAAAAGAGCGTCCGATTGCGCTCGGTTCGAATGAACAAGCCTGGGCGCAAAACCGGAATGGCTTTACACAGCTGATCTCTGGCGTTGTCGGCTAAGCTCGAACGACATAGATCCAAACTGAATTGGCCGGGCGTCACATTTTGGCCCCGGCCTTTTCGTATCTGATCTTGATTGCGAAACACGCAACCGGCGGAGCCAGACAGAAATGATGCGGAATACACTTGTGCTTTTGATTTGGGTCTCAGGGCTCATCGCCTTATCGCAGGCGCATGCGCAGAACCGACAAGCGCAAATTGTGCAAGGCATGACCAGCGGTGAATTGGCCGCCACAGTTGAAGAACTCCGGTTCAGCAATGCGGAGCTTAGAGCGCGGATGACCGGACTAGAGTCGGACAAAGCGCGCCTGAATGGTAAGGTTGAGACGCTCGAATTTCTGCTGTCTGAAAGCCGCGACGAGATCAATCGAATCCAATCTGATAATGCACAGTTTGACGTTGTGATTGGGCAATTGGAAACGCGGTTGGCCGATCAGCAAGACACCATTCAGGACCTCACGGCGCAAATTCAAGCCCTGCAACCGGAGCCGGCTTTCTTATCGAGCGGATTGAGCGCGGCGCCAGCGACACCCAATCCTGCTATAACGGCGCCGTCGGAGCTGCCGCAAGACACGCCTCCCGCTGCGCGCCCCGGCAGCGAACCACCAGCGACGGCAGGGCCGACACGCATCGTCCGCCAGACCGATAGCGCGGCGTCGGGGACGGATATCGTGCAACTCGGGCCAGATGGCCAACCCTTGCCACAGGGATCGCTTCGCACGATGCCCGCGAGCGCGCTGCCAGGTGATGCGGGGCCGCTCTTTGCAGAAGCCAAATCACGTTTATTGCGGTTCGATTATAGCGGCGCCGAGCAAGCCTTTCGGTCTTTCCTGACGCAGTTTGGCGACGATCCCCAAGCGGGCGAGGCGCAATATTGGCTTGCGGAAGTCTTGTATCAACAAGAGGCTTATCCAGAGTCCGGAGCCGCTTACACGGATATGATCCGCAACTATCCCGACGATCCTCGCGCGCCTGTCGCTTTGGCCAAGCTCGCCCGCTCAATGCGTCTGGTCGGTGACACCGAACAAGCCTGCAACGCGCTTGATCTGTTGCCGCAGCGCTATCCGAACGCCTCCGGTGTGACGCAGAATCTGGCCGCTGGCGAACGCGTACGGTCTGGCTGCGACACCTAATCGCGGTGAAATTTGGCGCCGACTTCGATGCGCTGATCGAGCGCTTCAGCGCGCCATCGGAAACGCCGATCGCGCTCGCCGTATCGGGCGGTGGTGATTCGCTTGCCTTGCTGCATTTGACGGCGGATTGGGCGGCGCGGAACCAGCGGTCCTTACTCATCTTGACAGTCGATCATGGTTTGCGGGCCGACGCGCGCGCTGAGGCCGACCTGGTCGAGCAGATTGCGGTAAAGCGCGGTCTGGAGCATCGGATCCTGACATGGGCGCATCCGCGCAAAAGCCAAAATGCTGCTCGCAAGGCGCGCTATCAGCTTTTGGGGCAAGCCTGCCAAGCCGCGGGTGCGCGCTGTTTGCTCACCGGTCATACGCTGGACGATGTCGTTGAGACCGCTTTCATCCGGCGGCGGCGCAAGGTACGCGGCGGGGCTGAGATTGGGCCGGTCCTGGCGGCGCCCTTGCCGGCTTGGCCTGCGGGAAGAGGGATTGCCGTTGTGCGACCTTTGCTGCAAGCGACGCGCGCTGATTTGCGCAACCTTTTAAACGCGCGCGCATGTGTCTGGGCCGAGGATCCGTCTAATCTTCACACAGAGTATGAACGTGTGCGGGTGCGACAGTTTTTGTCACGACATCCCACTTTCGCACGGATCGCATCGAAATATGTGCAAGCCGCGCAAATCCGCCGCGTCGAGCTGGATCGTGAATTGGCGGCTCAGTTAAAACTGGTGCAGGTCGCGTCAGACGGTCTAATCTATGTGCCAGATCATACCTGCTCGGCGAAGTTGCTGCGCCTCTTAGCAAGCTGCGCCAGCGGCTCGGACCAAGCCCCGCGCGCCGATGCGGTACGCCGCATGATCGCGCACCTCGACACACCTGGGCGTCGGCAAACCCTCGGCGGCGCTTGGTTTCAGCGTGTGCAATCGGGATATAAAATTGGCCGCGACCCCGGCACCAAGGTGCTCACGGAAGCGGAGGGTCTGTTTGACGGACGATTTGCGGTCGCAGCCTCGCGCGCCGAACCAGTGGCGGCGGGCGCGGGATTTCTTGTCCGCCATGCGACCCCGCCAGCCGGCGCTTGGACAGAAATTATCTCTGACCGCATCGCCCATATGACCCACTGCTTTGATACACCTTGGTATTGCCCGATTGAGGCAAATTGAGCCATTTGTGATCTGAGAGTTAGACGATTGGACGCTCATGACACGCACAGATTGGGTTTACCTGAATGGCGATTTCCTAAAGGCGGAGGACGCGTCTGTTTCGCCTTTCGATCGCGGATTCCTGTTTGCGCATGCCGCATATGAGGTGACCGCGGTGTTCGAGGGACGTTTCGTCGATCTGGATGCGCATCTCGACCGCTTGGCGGAGACTCTGACCGGGATTGAAATTCCACCCCTTGATCTCGATCTCGCCGCCCTGCACGAAGGGCTGCGTCAGCGCAACGATCTCCAAGAAGGACTGATCTACCTGCAAGTGACAGCGGGTCATCCTGGACCCCGTGATTTCTATGGCCCAGAGGTGTTTGAGCCAACCGTCTTTATGTGCGCAACGCACCGGTCTCTGATCGGCGATGCGGCGCGGACCGGGTTGACCGCGATTACGGCACCCGACACACGCTGGGCCCGCCGCAATCTCAAAACCACCCAATTACTGAGCCAATCCTTGGCCTATCGCGCCGCGCGCCGGGCCGGGGCTGATACCGCGGTCATGCATGAAAATGGCTTGGTGACCGAAGCGGCGTCAGCGAACCTGTGGATGGTGACCGCGGATGGGGTTCTGGTCACACGCGATCTCTCTGCGGCCCTACTGCCCGGGATCACGCGGCGAAGACTGTTTTCGCTTTTGGCCCAAGACGTCGGCGCCATTGAAGAGCGGGCTTTCACACTGGCGGAGCTTCGCGGCGCGGCGGAAGCCTTCACGACCTCCACGGGCATGGTCATCGCACCTGTGCTGCGTCTCGATGAAGAGGCGATTGGGACCGGCGCGCCGGGTCCCGTCACGCGGCGCGTCCAGGCCGCGTATTACGCCTTCTTGGGCGCAGATATTCGCGCTTATGATTGGCTATGATCGATCGTCGGGCGGGTCGATGACTTCGCCTTCGACCGTGTACGCATCGTCTTCATTGGCCGGCCCTGGGCCCTGCTGGGCGCGAAACTGCCCAGCCATGACTTGCATCTGTGCCATAACACTTTCGATCTGCGTGTAACCTAACCGAGCTGAAAAATACGCGCCGATCAACGCTAGACCGGCCGGCACTCCGAGAAACCAAAGATCACCGGTCGTCAGCTGACGCTCAAACTCCGTCGTCTGGAAAAGAGCGGCGAGCAAAGCTGCGAGGGCAAATAGACATGCGTAACCGACCACGCCGATGACAAATCGGCGCCCCATTCCGCGCAATGGATGCGGTGGTTTTGACTGTGATTCAGGGGAGATCGCGGCTTTCAGATCGGTCACAGGTGAAGGGATCAACCATCGAATGAGGATCGTCGTCACCGTTGCTGCTGCGGCGAGGGCGATAACCAGGATCACACTCCGGTTCATGACCCCCGCGATAAGGGTCGAAACAATAAAGCTCAGCGGGCCTGCGAGCCGTAGGAAAATGGGCAGAAATATCGCAGCGGGCATATCTTCGCCTATTCGAACTTGGGCCTTCGCGCTACCCTACTCTGACGCGCGCTGGCAATGCTGCACGCTGAGATGCAACGGCCCTGCGTTTGACCCCCGCACCGGCGCTATTGCCACTGGCCCAAGCGTCGGAACCGGATTTCGCGCAACTCTATGCCGCGTATTTTCTCCGGCACAACCGGTCGCACGGCGATATAATCAAGCGAGGCAACATCCTGTAGCAGCTTGCGTGGAACGTCGATTTCCGCCGTATAAGTGTCCCATTCAGGTTTCAAATCGAACCGGACCCAGCCGGTATTTCCGGCTTTGCCGGTCGAATAATTGAACTCGAAGGCTTCGGCCCCCGCGCCGTTTGTCGGTTTCACCGTCAGCGATATGCGCAATTTGTGGCCCGAAAATACGCTTTCCAGGTCCGGCCCGAGCCGGAAGTGAGCGTTTTGCTCGACATCCGAAACGGCAGCACCGGCCTCTGCGCGGATGGTCAAGACATCTTCGACCAAATCCAGTTCATAACCGAAGGCTGCTTCCATCCGGCACAAATCGCCACCTTGCAGGATGATCAGGCTGTAGTCTTCTGGTCCTTGGGCGCCGCCAAACGGGCCGCATTGCGGGCGCTGCCACCCTAAAAACAAGGCGCTTAAGACCATCACGGCGATCACTGCTGCGATCAATGGATAAAAGAAGATATCTCTCACGGGCATGTTCCTTGCAGCGGGAATGTCTGACGAGCTGGGTAGCAATCCCAGATCGGTTTTGATAGCAACGCTGCCATTGAAACGCGACTCCCTGTGCTGCTCCGATGGCAGCTTTTTACACATGTCATGGAACCCATTTGATGCCCAAGCTCATTCTGACACGTCATGGCCAAAGCCAGTGGAATTTAGAGAATCGGTTCACCGGCTGGTGGGATGCGGATCTGACCGCAAAAGGCGAGGCCGAGGCAACCAAAGGGGGGCAGCTTATGAAAATCGAAGGGCTCGCCCCGGTGCATGCGTTTACCAGCGTGCAAACCCGTGCCATTCGGACCCTGTGGCTCAGCTTGGCGGCTATGGACCGGGCCTGGCTTCCGGTTGAAAAACACTGGCGATTGAATGAGCGCCATTATGGCGGCCTGACAGGACTTGATAAAGCCGAAACCGCCGCAAAACATGGCAAAGACCAGGTGCACATATGGCGCCGATCTTATGATATCCCCCCGCCGCCATTGCCAGCCGATAGCCCGTACGCGCTTCACGGCGATGCCCGCTATCACGATGTGCCGGTGCCCGAGGCCGAAAGTCTGAAACTGACATTGGAACGGGTCTTGCCTTATTGGCAGAGCACCATTCGACCGGTGCTCGATTCCGGAAAAGACACGATTATCTCGGCGCACGGCAATTCCTTGCGCGCTTTGGTCAAGCATTTGTTCCAAGTCGCCGATGACGCGATCACCGGGGTCGAGATCCCAACCGGCAATCCATTATTGATTGAGCTCAATGATGCGCTTGCGCCGATCTCGGCTCGATATCTGGACACAGAGCGAGCGAAGGGCTTGCCGGAGCTGACATAATGTGGCGAGATCCCTGCAAAGCGAGCCTCGAAACGAGATGAGTGACCATTTTTTCCATATGAAGCGTGCCCTGGACCTGGCCCAGCAGCAGGCAGGACGAACGGCGAAGAATCCGAGTGTGGGGTGCGTTATCCTGGATCGCGAGGGCCGCAAAATCAGCGAAGCAGCGACGGGCGATGGTGGCCGGCCCCATGCAGAACAATTGGCCCTGGCAGATCTGCCCGCTGGGTCCGCCGCGGGGGGCACGGTTTATGTGACCTTGGAGCCTTGCCGCGAACGTTCAACCGGCGAGGACTCGTGCTCGACGCAACTCTTATCGGCGGGCATCGCGAAAGTGATCATTGCGACTCGCGATCCGCACCCGCTCGGTCAGGGCGGCGTTGACCGTCTGCGCGATGCGGGCGTGCAGGTCGAACTTGGGTTGCTGCGCGATGAAGCCGACCAGCTTTACGCGGATTTCTTTGCGCTTCAGGTTCAAATCACGCCGTGACCGAAGTATCACAGCGTGCCTTGAAGCGCGCGAAGCCCTGAAAAACTGACTTGACCTTAACCTTTCTGGTGTCAGCTTCGAAGGTCGCACGGGTTTTTGGAACGGTCCCATGATCGGAATCGTCGTTGTCAGCCACGGAAAGCTTGCGCACGAATTGGTGCGCGCCGCCGAACATGTGGTCGGTCCGCAAGATGCGTTTGAAGCGTTGTCGATTGAGGTTGAAGACGATATCGACCAGCGCCGTGATCAAATCCGCGACACAGTGAAAGCCTGCAATACCGGAAAAGGCGTGATCATTCTGACCGATATGTTCGGCGGCACGCCATCGAATCTCGCGCTGTCAAATCTCGCGCCCGCCAAAGTCGATGTCATTGGCGGGGTGAACCTGCCCATGCTGATTCACTTGGCGCAAATCCGAATGGACCTAACTTTGCAAGAAGCGGTGCAAGCCGCCAGCGATGCGGGCAAACGCTACATTAGAATTGGATCACAAGTCATGAGCCGCACCAAATGAGCACACAGACCCGTACCATTGAGATTATAAACATTAAGGGCCTACACGCGCGTGCCTCTGCGAAACTCGCGCAGTTGGCGCTCGAGCTGCCAGCGATTGTGACGGTCAATTTTGAAGGCGAAAGTGCCGATGCACGATCGATTATGGATCTGCTATGTTTGGGCGCGGGCCAAGGCAACAGGGTTGCACTGAGCGCTGAGGGTCAAGGCGCCGAGGAGGCGTTGGAAGCCGTCTCGACGCTGTTCGCAGAAGGGTTTGGCGAGCTCGCCGACGATGCCGCCGCCTGCGCATGCAAATAAGCCTTACAAGACCAGCGGCGCGAGCCACATTCCGATCGCTGTGATCACCACGACCCCGATCAGATTGATCCGCAAGCCGCGTTGAATCATCAGGCTGATCGGAATTTTATCGGTGGCATAGACGATCGCATTTGGCGCCGTCGCAACCGGCAGCATGAAGGCGCAACTGGCGGCGACAGCCGCCGGCGCAAGCAAGCTCATCGGCGCGGCACCGATTGCGGTTGCCAGGGCACCGAGGATCGGCGCAAGCGTGGTCATAGTTGCCACATTGCTGGTCAGCTCGGTCAGGAAAATCACCAATGCGACAACGGCCGCAATGAAGAAGATCGGCGGCAAAACCGAAAGGGCCGTGAGTTGGTCGCCGACAAAGGCCGAGAGGCCTGTTCGTGTAACGGCTTGGCCAAGGCTAATCCCACCGCCAAACAGGATCAGGACCCCCCAAGGCAGCTTGACCGCCTCGTTCCATTGCAAGATGGCGCGATTGGCGGTTTTGCTGGCCGGAACGAGAAACATGGCAACCGCCCCGGTAATCGCGATTCCCATATCGCCAACCGCCATCAACCAAGGCACATTCCAATTATTGTTCTCTGCAATCAGCTGGATCGGCACGCGGCCAACCCAGCATGTGGCAACAATGCCAAAAACGATTGCGGCGCGGGCTTCTGGCGCGGTAACGGGTCCGAGTGAACGGCGTTGATCGATGACCTCCCGCATGGCGGCTCTGCCATCGCCCAGTTGAGGAAGCCCGCGCGTCACCGACCACCATGCAATTGGAACCATCAGGGCCAAGGCTGGTACGCCAAATCCCATCCACTGTATGAAGCTGATTGAAGTCCCGGTGTTTTCATTCAGCCAGTCTATGGCGATCAGATTGGTGGGGGTCCCGATGGGCGTTGCCACGCCGCCGATTGAAGCGGCGTAGCAAATGCCCAGAAGCAATGCCGTCACGAACTTGCCTGAGCTATCTTTCAACGCGGCTGCAGCGGAGATGGCAATCGGCACCATCATCAAAGTGGTCGCCGTATTCGAGATCCACATGGATAGGAGCGCGGTGGCCAGCATAAAGCCAAAGATCAAGGCCGCCGGGTGCGACCCGACCAAAGAGACGATGCTTAGCGCGATGCGTTTATGCAAGCCCCATCGCTCAATTCCGAGTGCGATGATGAATCCGCCCAGCAGCAGCATTACGATTGGGCTCGAATACCCAGCCGCCGCTTCGCGCGCTGAGCCCGCGCCGATCAATGGGATCACGGCCAGTGGCAGCAGTGAGGTGACGGGAATGGGAATCGGTTCGGTGGCCCACCATACCGCCATCCAGACCAACAGGGCGCCCGTCGCCCAGGCAGAGAAACTCAAGCCCTCTGGGACGCCTAGCAGCAAAATCACTCCCGCCGCGATGGGTCCAAGATACAGCCCGATACGCTTGGCGAGATTTGCCGACCCTTCCATATGCCTAGTGGGCCGGGCTCAGCCCTAGAAGTCAAGCGCTATGCTGATCCGTTATGCATCCAAGACCAAATCATTGCGGTGCACGAGCGCTGGGCGGCCGCGATAGCCCAATTCGCTTTCAATTTGGTCGGAATGCGAGCCGGCGATTTTCGCCGCATCGTCGGAGCTATAGGCGGTCACGCCTTTGGCGATCTTCGCGCCCGTTGGGTCAAGGATGGCGATCGCAGCGCCGCGCGCAAACTGACCCTCCACTGCAATCACACCGACGGGTAAGAGGCTGGCGCCATTTTTGAGCGCTTTCGCGGCGCCCGCATCGACTTGGACGGCACCTTCAGGTGTCAAATGTCCTTTCAGCCAGATTTCCCGGGCCTTGTCGGGACTGAGGCGCGATTTGATCCATGTCGCACGTGCGCCATCAAGCAAAGCGGCCAGCGGGCGTTCGCGAGCGCCTAGCGTGATGATCGTGGCACACCCCGCCGCTTGGGCGATCCGCGCCGCGGCGAGTTTTGTCGCCATGCCGCCGCTGCCAAGATCCACGCTTTGATTGATCGGACCCGCCATGGCATCGTGTGCCGCGGTCAGGGTATCCAATTCGGCGACGTGCTGCGCGCGCGCATCTTTGTTCGGGTCGGCGGTGTAAAGCCCATCCACGTCTGAGAGCAAAACCAGCATATCCGCGCCAATCATCTGCGCGACACGGGCCGCCAGACGGTCATTATCGCCATACCGGATTTCATCTGTGGCGATGGTATCGTTTTCATTGATCACGGGCACAGCCCCGATCGAGAGCAGCGTGTCGAGTGTGGCACGGGCATTCAGCCACCGGCGCCGATTCTCAGTATCGTCAAGTGTGAGCAGCGACTGCGCGACGGCAATATCAAACGGCGCAAAGGCCTCTGCGAGCGCTGCCATTAAGAGCGGTTGCCCGAGCGCGGCCGCGGCTTGCTTCTCCTCGAGTTTGCGCGGCCGGGTCGGCCCGAGCGTATTGCGGCCAAGGGCAATGGCGCCGGATGAGACGAGGAGAACATCTTGGCCGGCCCCGCGGCGCGCTGAAATATCCTCGGCGAGGCTTTTGAGCCAGAGACCACGGGTCTTGCCGCGCTCTGCGATTAAGGCGGAGCCCACTTTCACAACAATCCGACGCGCTGATTCAAACGCTTGTGGCAACGACCCCGAAATCACTTGAGAGGGCTCCAGTCGGTGTCTGTTTGCGCGGTGGCGCGCGCCGTCTCATCCGATGTGCTGAGCGCCCGAAACATTTGCCAAAGCGCTTCGGTGACGCCGGTGCCCGTCACCGAGGAAATGCGCAAAGGCGTCTGCCCGCAGGCTTTTGCCAAGAGCGCCGCTTGCGCATCGACCAATTCATCATCGAGCACATCTGTTTTGGACAAGGCGACGATTTCAGGTTTCGCGGCAAGATCCGGATCATAAGCCGCGAGTTCGTCTCGGATGGTTCGATACGCCTTGTCAGGATCATCTTGCGAACAATCGACCAAATGGAGCAAGACCCGGCAGCGCTCGACATGACCCAAAAAGCGATGGCCCAATCCGACGCCATCCGCCGCGCCTTCGACCAGGCCCGGTATATCGGCGAGGACAAATCGGCTGCCCGCGGCGAGATCGACAATGCCCAAGCCAGGATGCAGTGTGGTGAACGGATAGTCGGCGATTTTCGGTTTGGCGGCCGTGGCGCGGCTCAAAAAGGTCGACTTGCCAGCATTCGGAAGACCGAGCAGACCTGCATCGGCGATGAGCTTTAATCGCAACCAGAGCACAAATTCTTCACCGGGTTCACCGGGATTGGCCCGCCGCGGCGCCTGATTGGTTGACGACTTGAACCTAAGGTTGCCCCAACCGCCATTGCCACCACGCGCGACCATGACTCGTTGACCGATCTCGACCAGGTCGGCGATCAAAGTGGTTTGATCCTCTTCATAGACCTGCGTGCCGACCGGAACTTTGATGGTCTTATCGGCGCCGCCCCGGCCGTGCCGTTGTTTGCCCATGCCGTGACCGCCGCGTTCGGCTTTATGATGCTGCTGATAGCGATAATCGATCAGGGTGTTGAGCCCCTCTACGGCCTCGATATAGACATGACCGCCGCGACCGCCATCGCCGCCATCCGGTCCGCCAAACTCGACATAAGCTTCCCGCCGGAATGAGGCGCACCCATTCCCGCCATGGCCAGCTTTGATATAGATTTTGGTCTGATCGAGGAATTTCATCGCGCCCTATTAGGCGATTAAGGCGGCAAAAGCGAGCCATGCCGACATCCGAGCGTATGGCCGGGCTTACTCTCCTGGGACGACTTGGCTTGAGAGGGGCGGTTTCTCGCCTTCTGACGCTGTGCCATCAGACCGGCCAAAGAGATGACGATAGGCTCTGGGCTCAAAAGGATAGGCGAGCTGTCCCACCAAATTTGGTTTGATTTCATCGCCAATTCCAAGCGGCGCATTGCACGGACCCGGGACATAATAGGTTCCGAACATTTGATCCCAAATTGAAAAAATACCGGCAAAATTGGAGTTATAGGCGTCTGGATCTTCGGCATGGTGCCAGCGGTGCATTGCCGGCGACACAAACACGCGCCCGAGCGGACCATAGGTCCACGGCAAATTCGCATGGATGAATTCAGTGTAATACTGACGAACAAGGTAAAACACCACCAAAGCATAATCTGGAGCGCCGATCAGGATGAGCGCCGCACCATCGATTAAGTAGCTTGTGGCCCGGTTGAGCGGGTGCGAGCGGTAGGTACTGATCCACGTCAAGTCGGTGTCTGAGTGATGGATGGCATGCGACGGCCATAGCCAGTCAGAATGCTGCCATCTATGACGCCAATAAACGACGAAATCTCCAAACAGCAATGTGATAAGAACCGCCAACCAAATCGGTAAACTGTCCCAATACGCCTTTGGTACCAACCCAATACCCAGACTCTCAGCGATGTTTGCCAATCCGAGACCCGCGAAGACCAGAACCGGTACAATAAACACCACATTGAACACCGCGATCTCGAGGTTCAATTTCATTTGCGGTGCTGTTTTGCGAAAGTATTTGAGTGCGTTCTTGCGATGTAGGATAATACCCAGCGCAGAGAAAAACACTGCCGTAATCAGAAATCCTTGAAGGGTCACAAAAACATCTAGAGAGGCGCGGACAATCGCCGACTCGATAAAGTCAAACATTCGTTTCACTCAGCAAAATGAAACGCAGTAAATAATGATTAGTAGAGACTGCTTAATGGCGTCTCTATCGAATACATAAAATTCCACTGGTGCAGACGAATTTTATCGGTTCCGAAGACGCAACTTTGCGGCTTAGTGTGCATCGCCCATCGCCGCTTCGGTCTCCGCGCGCAGACTATAGCGCCAAGCCGGATCCTTCCCGCCACGCGCAGCGCTATACAGAAGCTTCTCACCGACGCGAACAAATCCCAGTTTTTCGAGAACTCGGCCTGACGAAGGATTGTCTTGGAAATGCCCGGCGACGAACTTGTTCACACCGAACTGTGAGTTCCCCCATGCGAGCAAAGCGCGCGCGGCTTCCGTTGCAACGCCTTTTCCGCGAACGGCCCGATCGACCCAGTAACCAATTTCCCAGACGTCGCCTTTGGCGCGATTGAAGCCAACCGATCCGATGACACCGGCTTCCTCATGGGTGATCACGAAGGCGTATTCGGTGCCCTGTGCCCGCGCTTTATCGGCATAGGCAATCCAATCCAGCGCATCTTGGGGCGCATAAGGGTGGGGGAGGCGCGCCAGGTTGCGCGCTGTCTCCAGGTCATTCACACAGCAAGCAATTTGCCGCGCATCTTCGGCGCGCGGGGGGCGCATCAAAAACCGTTCAGATCGAAACTCAAAAGGGTCACTCATTTGAGGGCTCCATTGGAAGGCAAAGAAAAAGGGAGGCAGATGGCCTGCCTCCCTCTGGAACTCTTTGGCCACCTCCTCGGCGGCCGGACGTGACCGCTCTTATTCTGCTGCGTCCGCGAGCGGTGTCACTGACACATACTGACGGTTGCCGCGCTTGCGCGTGAATTCGACTTTACCTTCCACGAGCGCGTAAAGCGTATGGTCTTTGCCCATGCCGACGCCGCGACCCGGATAGGTCTTCGTTCCGCGCTGGCGAATGATAATGTTGCCAGGGATCACGTGCTCGCCACCATATTTCTTGGTGCCAAGGTATTTAGGATTTGAATCGCGTCCGTTCTTCGACGAACCGCCTGATTTCTTATGAGCCATATCTGGTCTCCAATCTCTTGCCTCAGCTTATAGCAGAGGTCTTAACCTTTCGCGAGCGCTTTGGCCTGGGCGACCCAGTCATTGCTCTCAAACTTACCGGTGGCGCCGATTTTCTCTTCTAGGGCGTCAATGTCCGCTTTCTTCATTTTCGCGATTTGAGCGAATGTCGTGATGCCCTCTGCTTCGAGCTTGCCAGCAAAGACTTTGCCGAGCCCCTTTATTTTGGTCAGGTCATCAGCTTTTGCAGGTGCGGCGTCTGTCTTCGGTGCCGCTTTCTTTGCAGCGGGCTTCTTCTCAGCGGTTTCTGTCTTGGCCGCTGGGGCTTTTGCTTCCGCCTTTGGTGCGGCCGCTGCTCTAGGAGCGGCTTCTTTCTTCGGCGCGGCCTTCTTCTTGGCGGGCGCTTTTTTGCCATCCGCAAGGATCGACTCGATGGTCACGACTGTCTCGAGCTGGCGATGGCCTTTTTTCCGGCGGTAGGTGTTACGCTGACGTTTCTTCATGATCAGCACTTTGGCGCCCTTGCGTTGCTCAGCGACGGTGCCAACGACACTTGCCCCTGCAACCATGGGCTCACCAATGGTAACTTTTGTCTCGTCGCCCAGCATCAGAACGTCTTCGAATGTGACGCTCTCGCCTGCATCTACAGCGAGTTTCTCAATGACGATTTCATCGCCCTCGGCAACCTTATATTGTTTGCCACCTGTCTTTATGACCGCGAACATGGCGCTCGTCCTTCTCAGAACTCAAAAGATGAAACTTTGGCCGCTGCCGGTTCCGGCGCGGACATGAAGGCGCGGATAAACACCAAACGCTCTGTTAAGTCAAACCCATTTGCGCATGCGAGGCAGGGCTTGATGCAAACCCGCGCCGGCAGTAGGCGTTAACCGCGCGGAGAGGTGCCGGAGTGGCTGAACGGGACGGTCTCGAAAACCGTTGAGCGCGCAAGCGTTCCGAGGGTTCGAATCCCTCTCTCTCCGCCACGAAAGTGACTATTGGCGTCGCCTTCGACAGCGCCTTTTGGGGGTGCTTGGAACCCAAAATCGCCTCTTACGGTTCGGGCGCTTCGCACAGGTGAACCCGCTCCCGTGTTTTAGGCACCCGTCTAACGCTTGCCACGCGACTTGCACACACGTTATGCCACCCGCTGGATCGTAGGGCGCGAGAATTTCAACCGTGAGGTGCGTTTATTCGCCCTCAAGTTGAATTTTAGATCTCGATCTCTTCTGGAAGATGAATGTGATTGTGAAGCCCCATCGCCTGACGTTAGCTGTTTGTAATAATCAGTAGTCTTGGGGGATCTAGCGTTTATTCAGTGCCAAAAAATACTCAACGAAATCACTGAAATATACACCGTCGAAATACTGTAATTGCGGGGACAATCAAAGCAATCGCATTTTGTCGGAAATAAAATAATCACTGCCCAGATCACAAATAAAACTGAAATAAAAAACGAATTGCAGAAATAAACTGGCACTTGGGGATGAGGAAAATGGGAGTAATTGGGGGGAACCCTACACAATGGGTGTGTGCTATACGCACGCCTACCAAACGCTTGGAGGAAGGGCCGTCATATGACCGGCCGCTCCGTCTTTTTCACCGTCCGAGCCATACCACGTGCCGTCGCCTAGCGCATTCGGCCAACTCATTACGCGCCGAACCAGATGCAACCGCCCGGCTAATCGCAGCCTGTTTCGAACATCGCGCCGGACTTGGCGCGCACTTCATCACTTCACTTCCTGACAGCTCTCCAGAAGGGGAAAGCAATGCCTGATTTTGGTCTCGACATCCTTCGCACCGGTTACAATAAGCCGACATCACTCCAATTCGTCACAGCCGATGATGGCACGGTCTATCTCATCACGAGCCAGCAAGACGGCACGCTGACCGTCTCTTCGGTGACCTTCACGGATACGGCGGATGGTCGAACCTATGATGAGACAATCGTATTTGAGACGGAGATCATCAATACGATCCTCAACCACAATGATGATGGCAGTCCGTCAGGCACGAATGGCCGTCAGGTCACCGGCTTCCATGCCGGTGTCGATGAAAATGGCGATATTGAACTCTATGTCACATCTTCCGATCCACGCATTGGGGGCGGCGGTGAGGCGAATGTCGATGACAAAAACCTCGATACGAATTCAGGCGTTGTGTCGAAGGTCACCATCAACATCCCGGGCACGCAAAACAATGACGGCGATTGGAGCGCGAGCAAGATTGATCTGGTGCGCGGCATTCCGCGATCCGAAGAAAACCACTCCATTAACGGGGTCGACTTCACACCCGATGGCAATCTGCTGGTCATGGTCGGCGGGTTCGCCAATGCGGGTGCCCCGTCCCAAAACCTCGTTTATACACCGGAATACTTCCTGTCCGGTTCCTTGCTCGAGATCGACGTCTCGGCAATTGAAGCTCTGCCGACGCTGACCGACAGCGAAGGCCAAGAATACAAGTATAATTTACCGACCCTGGGCATCCAGCGTGGGGAAGCAGGCGATGATCGCCCAGGTGCCGGCTTTAGCAGCCTTGATGGCATGCCTTGGGGCGGCAATGACGGTTACAATCAGGCCTATCTGGAAGCGGGCGGGCCGGTTGATATATTCGCGACCGGGTTCCGCAACGGCTATGACGTAGACGTCGTCGAATTAGAGCCCGGAGATATCGGCTATTCAAATGAGCCCGGCGCGGACAATTTCCGCGTTTATGTCTGGGACAATGGGGCAAACAATGGCTGGGGTGAAGCGCCTGCCAATGCTCAAGGCCAGGTCTTCGCCACGAATCCGTCTGGCGGCAACCTCGCCATTTATGATAATAATCAATGGAAAGATGTCGTTGTTCAAGAAGACGGCGAGGTCTTTGTTGACGTCGAAGGCGTGACAGGCGTCTTCGTCAATACGGGCGGGGACCCGGAATTCCTAGCGGCGGAGCGTCCAGACAATATTCCCCTCGATGAGAACAATAACCCGATCTCGCCCGGCGCGCAGGATGGTCTGCACTTCGTTGAGCGCGGCAGTTATTATGGTAGCCCCAACTTGTTCCACGCCAATCCGGATGCGGTGCTTTACCTGAAGCCAGAATTGGAAGGCGGCGGTGAGGATGATGAGGCGATCATTGCGCCGGAGTTCACCAGCATGTCGGTGCGTGATTACTTGCCGCCGGAACTTAATGGGGATCCGTTGAACGGATTCGAGCCGTCTCCGCTATCAGGCTTCTACCTCAAACCCACAAAAGGCGGTGCGCCGTTTGATCCATCACTGGTTCTGAACAATGGGTCCACAAACGGGATCGTGGTTTTCGAATATATCGAAGGCGTTCACCCGGCGGATATGGAAATCTATGACGGTGATCTCTTCGCCGTCGGGTTCGATGAACAGATTCTTCATGTCGACCTGTCCGAAGATGGCCGCACGGCACTAAACCGGACAGAGATCGAAAACAATAATGCATTCCAAAGCTCTCCCGGCGCCAACCCGCTCGACATTACGATTGCACCGGATGGGTCGATCTGGGTCGCCGCACACGGCGCTGGCAATATTTTCGCCTTTGTCTCTGGCGGTGAGCCCGTGCAGGAGACCCAGAACGATGATAATGATCAGCTGTTTGACGCCTTCGATCCGTTCCAGCTCGATGACCAAAATGGGCTTGGCACCAATAGCAAAGTCGATCCAGGTGAAGTCTTTGAATTCACCATGGAAAATGAAATTGGCGCCCCCAATGGCCTAGACGGCTTCGTGCTTGGCCTGACGGGGCATATGGTGAACTACACCACGGAGTACTTTACCAATTCGTCCGGCGTCATCGCCGGTGGCGTCCTGGATGGCGGCATCGCGGGCAAATTACAGATTGAGTTTGATGCAGTTGGCGATGGCAGTGCGGAAGGGTCAACGAACGACCTGACTTATGCTCTGCAAGCCGGCATCAATTATGAAGACAGCTCGAAGCGAGTCTTGCTGGAATCGGCGCTGTCAAATGTTTGGACCGGCACGACGCCTGAAGCGGGTCAGTCGCAGGGAATCTATTTCGGCACTGGCACTCAGTTTGATTTCGCCTCGTTCAGCTTCGAGATTAATGACCAGGGCGATGAGGTTGTCCGCGTCTATATCGAACTCAACGACCAGCAGGCTTTCGTCCAAGAATTTGACGCCACGGGCATGACTGAGGTGGATGATGAAGACCTGATTATGCGGGTTGTCATCGATCGCGAGGCGCTCACGGTTCAGGCGCTATGGCAATACGAGACCAATGCCGGCACGGTGACCGGCCAGTCTGACGCCATCAGCCTCAGCCAGTTTGGCAACAACAATCTGACCGAGGCGATCATTGGCGCGGGCCAGGGCGGCTTCCTCGCGCGCGAGGCGCCGGAGGGCGGCGTCCGCGGCGATCCAATCTTCTCAAACCTGCAAACCGATGTGTTTGTGAATATGGGCTTGGCCGTCGGTGTCACCGGTCGGGTGGACCTGACCAATGAAGAAGGCGGTGAACTATTTACCCCGGAATTTGACAATCTCCTGATCACCGCATCCGATGCACAGGGCGATTTCGCCGCCGACGCCCGGGATGAAATCGCCGGCGATGTCGAGTTTGGTCAAACCTTGATTGTCGACGTGTCGGCGCTGCTGGCAAATGATCGCAGCTTTGAAGGTGGGACCTTATCGATCACCGCGGTGCAAGCCGAAGGCGGCGGGACAGCGGAGCTGATCAATGGCGGTACGCAGGTCGCTTATACGCCTGCCTCGCCATCCGAGACCGGCTTCACTTATACGGTGGCCGACAGCGCCAATGATGCGCTGGCAACCGCCAAAGCTGATGTGAACATCACGGTCCCAGACATTGGCGGCACCGTGGTGTACCGGTTGAATGCAGGGTCTGGCACGGTCGCAGCGGTCGATGATGGCCCAGACTGGATCGGGGACACCACCACCGAAGGGTCGGCCTTCATTACCAGCTCAGAGCCCGGCGGCACGTTCTCGAACGGTTTGACCAATGCTGAAGATGAAATGGATCTGACCAATCTGCCAAATGCGGCCGATATTCCGTGGCAGCTTTTCGTTCATGAACGCAGCGATCCGCCGGGCAATCCGGCGGCCTTGGAATATACGTTCGCTGTCGACGCTGGCGCGACTTATGCAGTTACCGTCTATTACGTTGAAAACTGGCAGAATATTTTCACCAGCCCCGCGCAGCGTGTCTTCGATATATCAGTCAATGGTGAGGTGCCACCAGAGTTTCAGGGCATTCATCCGTTGGCGGAGGCCGCCGACTATCTTGGCGTTCCAATCCCAAGCGGTACTTTGACGAATCCTGAGAAACAGCCTTTCCTCGGCACAGCATTCTCGCGCACGGTCGTGGTCACCGCCGACAGCGCCGAGCTCGACCTGTCCTTTGTCACCGGGACGCAGAGCCCGAAGGTCAATGCCATCGAGATCCGAGAATTGGTCCCGGCCGACGCCACCGGTCCGTCGGTTTCGATCAGTGATGGGACAGCCACGGAGGGCGATGCGGTCATCTTCACCCTCGATCTATCCGATACCGCAGATGAAGTGGTGACGGTCACTTATGAGATTGTGCCGGATACGGCTCAGCCGGGCGTCGATTATGACATTGGCTCGGCCACGCCCGATGAAAATGGCATCGTCACCGGTATGACAACGATCGCGGCGACCGCTGCTGATGGGTCGATTGTGATCAATACGATCGACAATGAAGACTTCTTTGGCGATCGCGGCTTCACGGTCAACATCACCAATGTGTCTGGCGCCGACGCGGTTATTGGCACCCCGTCCGCGAGCGGAACGATTGTTGAAGACGACGCCAATCCCAATGGGCAGATTTTCTACGCTATCAATGCCGGCGGCAGCAGCCCTGTCGATGGCGCGCTCTATGGTCTCCCCGGCGTTACGTTCGAGACAGATACATCTGGCTCCAATCATCCCACACTCGATCTAGCCAATGCCACCTCCGGCGGCGGTGGAACTGGCAATAACACGAACAATAACGGCGCGGGCCTTAGCTACGTTAATCCTGACGGGACCCCGTTTACGGGCGATACAACGCTGTTTGAATCCGAGCGCTGGACCAATGATTTTGGCTATAATCTGCCAATCGCCAACGGCACTTACCTCGTTGATCTGTATTTTGCTGAGACCTTTATCAGCGTGCAAGGGAGCGGCACCGGCCAAGGCATCGGCGGCCGCAAATTCGACGTTTCGATTGAAGGACAGCAAGTCGAAGATGATCTCGACCTGTATGATGAAGGCGACGGCGTCGCTGGAAACGATGCTGGCCAAGCCCTGGTACCGATCATCAAGACCTATGTGGTCACGGTCAGCGACGGCGTACTCGATATCGATCTGAACTCCCTGGTCTCAAATGGCGGCGCAGACAATGCTAAGATTAGCGCCCTTGTCGTGCGCGAGGCCATTGATGTCACGCCGGAACCCGCCATCCTGTCCGTGGTTGCACCTGCCGACACACAGGAAACGGATGACGCGACCACCACGTCACTGGTCTTCGATTTTGTCTTTGACAAAACCCCGGAAGAGTCCGTTGAAATCACGTATTCCGTCTCAATCGGCGGGGTCGAGACGCAGACCGATATTCCGTTGATCCTGGGCACGGCCAATGGCCAGGTCACGGTCGATGTCTCGAATGATGACGAGGACAATGGCCCAGAAACCGTGGTCGTCAGCATCACGTCAATCTCGACCGCCTCGGCGACGGCAGAGATATCGCCTACCAATGGATCCGGAACGGCCAGCGTGACTGAGGATGATGGCCCGGTCGGTCCACCCGCGGATGACATTGATGAAGATGGTATCCTCAACATCGATGATCCGTTTGCATATGATGGCACCAATGGCGACGCCAATGTGCTCGCCGCGGGCGGCGAGATCACGCAAACCTTCGATACGGACAGCCAGGACCCCTTCTCCGCCGAAACCGGATTCACCGGCATCTTGGTCAATCCGGCCTTCGATCCGCCAGGCGCGTCCGCTGCCGACCCATATGGCGATCGGACGACGGATGGGAATGGCGCCACCAGTGGCGGCTTCTTGAACGTAACCTCCAGCAATGAGGACAGCTTTGGCCCGACCGGCGCAGCGCAAAACCCGATCGCGGCAAACAACATCATTAAAGACAACTACCAGTCGGCTGTTGACGTGACGGGCACGGACACGTTCGAGATTGTCGCCAACGCCAAGAATCCGTGGTTCGGTGGGCCCGCACCCGGCGCCTTCGCGGCGCTGGGCATTACCGTCGGTGCCGGCGGTGTCGATGATTGGGTGAAGCTGGTCTTCGGGGGCTCTAATCAGGGCACCCGGATTGAGCTCGCGGATCAGAACTCCCTCAATGGCAACAACAATCAGATTACCGTTGCGTCGCAAATTTCCGACTTGGATGTCAGCACCATTGCCGATATCCAATTTTCCATTTTTGTCGACAAGACCGCTGGCGACAATGGGCAGCTCAGCGGATTTGTGACCTTCTTCGCCAGCGACGGCACCAATCTCGGCACGATGTCGACGCCGGTGCGCGACATCAATCCATCTGGCTCTCTCGCGGCGTCCATTGATGGACTCAACCCGCTTACTGGCGGTGATGGTGGCCTCGCATATGGTATTTCCATCACCGACTATAATGGTGGCGCGGACCCGCAATCGACGCCGTCTTTCACCGCAGAGTTTGATGATCTCACCATCCGGTCACTCGACTCCGTGGGGGGCAGCGATGCGCTCGTTTCCATTACTGGTCGCGCGCCGGTCGTGGAGCAAGGCGATGTCGACACGACATCCCTGATCTTCGACATCACGGCGGACAATGGCGCCTCTGGTGATGTTGAGATCTCATATACCGTCGATACCGGAGATGGCCCAGCAGCGGTTACCGAAACCGTCAGCCTGGTCGAAGGCGCAGGCACGATTACGGTCAGTGTTGAGAATGATGATATTGATGATGACGATGATCTTGCTACCGTCACACTGACGGACGTGACAACCATCGGGTATGCGGTCGACGGCGAAAATGCGAGCGCCAGCAATACCGTCACCGAAGACGAGTTCAATACGCCGTATAGCGAAGAGACGGACGGCGATCTCTCCGACGACAATCTCGCGCCGACCGATATCAAGATCGCTCTTGGCGACAATCTCATCACTGCGGCTCAACAAGGTACAGTTGATCCTGATGATCGCGACTTCTTCACGATCTCGATCGCGGACGGCCAAGTGCTCGATGCGATTGTCCTCGACAGCGTCGCTTTGAATGATACGGCTGGCTTCATCGGCTTCATGGCGGGCGACACGTTTGCCGCGGATATCGATGCGCTCGAGACCGATCCAAGCATCAATCCAGCAGATGTTGGCGTGCTGGGTGGATACCTCTATGAGGCTGGCGATCAGGGCACGGACATTTTACAGGATATGGTCGGAATCGGACTCGGATTCCAACTTCCGCTCCCGTCCGGAACGTATACGTTCTGGCTCAATCAAAACGGACCATCGAGCGAAGCCACGCTGAACTTTCAGATCAGCGAAGTGTCGACGATTGAAATCAGCGACGCGCCGGAGATTGTCGAAGGCGGCGATGACGTGCTCGCCAATGACACGCTGCTCTTCCCGGTTACCGCTGTACCCGCCCGAGAAGGCGATGTGACGCTCAACGTCACCATTGATATTAATGGTACGCAAGTCACAGAGGATCGCGTTGTGACGCTGGATGCCAGCGGCGAAGGCACGCTGTCGGTGGATATCGCGCAAGACGATGAGGATGATGGTAGCGAGAGCGTCTCCGTTACCCTGAACAGCGTCTCTGGCACGGCATTCGAGCTCGGCACAACGACCGCGGCGACCGGCCTGGTGACGGAAGACGATACGGTCGATACGTCGGACCTCGACATGGACGGCGTGGTCAACGCGATCGATCCGGCTTATCTCGACCCAACCAATGGGCTTTCGAACACGCTGGAAGCCGGTCAGACGATTGGCGTCGAGTTCAATGAGGACGGTCCGATTGACCCGCTCAGTGAAGGCACAGGTGTGTCTGGTGTTGCGGTCAATCCAGATGAGACCGGAACAGGCGATGATGTCGATCCGTATCTCGGCCTCACCACCGGCACCGGGGTGATCGAAAATGGTCTTTTGACCGTGACCACCACCAATGGTGACAGCTTCAATGCGAACAATGCTTCGGCCAATAATTACGGTTTCATGCTGAACACAAGTCAGACCGATGAGTTCACCGTAACCTCGCGCATCGTGCAGCCAGAGGGTGGCATTCCGGCGGTCAAGTTCGCGGCGTTTGGGATCCAGATCGGCGAGGGCACACAGGAGAGCTATATCAAAGTTGCGCGAGCCTCGAACAATCAGGGCGATCCGATCATTGATGTGCGTTGGGACAATAATGATAGCCAGCAAGATGCAAACCCGACCGGCGGAAACTCGCAAGCCATCGCTTTAAACACCGAGCAGGCCGCAGCTGAGTCTTATATCATTTCTATCGATGTGGATCGCACTGACCCGGCCAATATCACGGTTACGCCGCGCATCCAGCCACTGGACGCGAACCAAGATCCAATTGGCGCGGAAATTCTCGCCCAGACCATCACCGTCGACGGGGATATTGCTGATGCGATCAATGGCCTGAACTCAGCGCTCGGATCGGCTGGCGGCGGTTTATTCGTGGGCGCGTATAGCACAGACTTTAATGACGCGACGGCGTTCCAAGCCTCATGGGATTATATCCGTGTGACCTCGAATGACGCGCTGCCAGATACGACACCGCCAGTAGCGGTCTTTTCGCCGGTTGCAACGCTCGAAGACAACACCGCCGACATCGTGGTCGAGGTAATGATTACCGATGATGTGGCGCTGAACAATGCGTCTGTGGAACAAGGCGACGTGACCCTGACCGGGCCAGGTGTGACCGGTCTCGCTGCTGGCGCCTTTGCGTTCGATCCTGAAACGGGCATTGCGACCTATACGTTCTCACCGCCAACCGGGACGTGGGAAGAGGGCGCG
>JBCCXW010000016.1:0-35263 GCA_039191105.1 Pseudomonadota bacterium | reverse complement strand
TCGCAAATTTTTCGGTCAGAAGCGCCCGCGACATCCCACATTCCCGGGCGATCGCTTCGACGGTCCAGTCTCGTTCTGGGTTGGCATGCATCAATTGGAGGGCACGCCCGATTTGTCGGTCGCGCAAGCCGGCTAACCAACCGTTTGCGTGACCGGGCAGGGTTTCGATGTATCGTCTGATGGCGCGCACAAAGATCAGCTCGCTCAATCTCGCCAGCACCGCTTCACCCCCTGGACGCTGCAGTTCTGATTCATCTAAGGCCGATTGCATAAGATCGACTTCGATATGATGGCCGTCTTCGGGGCGCCGACACACCACCTGAGAGGGCAACGCTTCGAGAAGCGGATTAAATGGCGCCAAATCGCAGCCAAGATAGCCGCAAACAAATCGCATCGTTGGATTCGAGAGACCCGAACGATCGATGAGGACCGGCAAGGTCTGACCGCTGGCCTGGCGATACAAGTCGAGGTTTGGCGGCACCCGGTCACCCAAATGAGTCGAAAACGCATGCGCGTGACCATGCGGATAGATCACAATGTCACCTTCGCGAAAATCCAAAGGCGGATCTTTCGTTTCCGTCGACTCGACCCAGCAATGTCCGCGCAAAATGACATGAAAAGGGATCACATGGGCCGCATTCGGCAAGAGCTGGTGGCCGACATGACTCATATTCGGGGTTTGCGAGCAAAGTGGTTCGCTGACCCGAAAATCGAAATAGACCGCTGCAGAAAGTCGAACGGCGCGTAAAACATCTGAGAGAACGTCCATATCAATTCCTTGCCGATTGCGTACGATCTGCGAAATAATCCAGATAAAGCGTGGAAAGCTGCGCAATTGCCCGACGAATAGTCTATTTTTCCAGACAGCGCGACATGGCTGACCATAAGCGAAAAGTCCAGTTTGCAATTATGGTTTTAGTGTGACGAGATAGGGTGCTGTTGGTTTACTACCGACCGGCCTCAAGCACTTGCAGTCGCAGCGCTCGATAGCGACGCTGTCGCTGGCTCCAGTTTTCGTTCCAGGGCGTGATGCTGGCGCAAACCCTCTCTATGAGCAATGGACACCATTGTTGTGTGCGGTAATTCCGTTTTGGTCGTAGCTTCGGCTTCAGGGACCATGGCCGATGCCGATACCGCCCTGATAGAGCACGTCCTCGCCATCTCATAGTGACTGCGAGTTGGATGATCTCAGGTAACGTTTTGAAATGGCGTAAACCCATCCAATACAGCCAGGTGGGGACGATTCCTGGGAAAATTTTGATCAGACCGTCCGATTCTAAGCCCGTCTCCATAGTGTGCAGTTTCGCACAGGGTCTGTACAGCGTTTGCTGATAGGCGATTTTGGGCCGTGTGGTATTTCCAGGGAAATGCGGTTTTTGTTGGAAATGCGCACAGCGTACTTTGTGGCGAAGCTCGGCACGGTGACTGCGGCTGCCGAAAGCCTTGGCGTGCATCGCGCGACCGTACTACGCCATATCGAAGTCCTTGAAGCAGAACTTGGCCGCAAGATTTTTCGGCGTCATGCGCGGGGATACTCAACCACTGAGCTAGGCACGCAATTGCTGTCTTCGGCGGAAACCATTGAGCAAGAGCTGCAGCGTTTTGTTGGCTTCTCGAAAATTGCCGCGCCGAGTTTAGATGGCGAGTTTATTATCGCTTCAACGCCGCCTGGATACTCCCCGACGATTATTGCGGCGGTGAAAGCGTTTCGCGATCTCTATCCGGACGTTTCGGTCAAATATAATGTCGGGACGACACCGCCAAAACTCGAGCTCGGCGAGGCGCACGTCTATTTCCATTTCGGACCTAAGCTCGACATGCCGGACTATGTCTTGCTCCCCTGGATGCGCTTCTATGGGGGAATATATGCCGCTTCCTCTTACTTTGAGAAGTTCGGAAACCCGCAATCGATTGCAGACTTTTCGAAGCACCGGTTTGCGCTCCTAACCGACGAACACTATTCGCCGCCAGATGATTGGATCAGAGAAAACGTTCCGAGCGAGAACATCATTTTTACCTGTAATGAGCGCCCTACAGTCTGGCGCGCCGTCATTGACGGATTGGCTATTGGAAGCCTCGCGCATCATTTGACCCTGAGCCATCCCCACCTTCAGCCGATTGCGGCCCCGTTCCCGGGCTTTGAATCGATTTGCTGGAGCGTCACGCATGTCGACGCCCATCGAACCCCGAAAGTCGCAGCGTTCTTTAAGTGCATTAAAGAGGCGGGGTTGATGGGCGTCTGGGAAAATGATGTCGATCCCGACCTGATGCCGACGGTGTAGGGGTCTCAGGCTCGCGTCTTCGAGAAGACGTCTTGGCCGGGACAGTCCGCGTAAAACCATGAGACTTTCCGGTTCAATATAGTGGACAATCGAGCGAGAATTATCGCTCTGACAAACAGCTCGCCCGCTTCCAGCGCCTGATACACGTCTTTGGGCATTCCAAGCCGCTCGGCCACCCAATCCGCATCGAGCTCCGAGTCCTGACGCGCCGTCCGAATGCGCGCAGCGATCTTCTTATCGATCTGGGACATCGAGATCTTCGGAGACTTCATCGCTTGCTGTTGCCATTGCATGTTGAGTCTTAGAAATCGAACCTCGCCAGCGCAGAGAGCCTGGAACCATCGCCTTGCTCTCCGTTTACGACTTCCCGATCCGCAGAGATCCACTCCAATCCAAAGGTCGTATTCTCCAGTGGTGACCAGAACAGGTTTGCCCCGAGCGAGAAACCACTGTCGAGCGCCAATGGATCGGATCCGGTCGGAGAATCAAATGCGAGGCCACTCACCTTGAAAGTCGACCTCCATTGCTCGTTCCACCAGTGCTGATAGGCAAGATAGCCGGATGCGACGCCAGTGGCTTCAACCGATCCATCATCCGAGACGACGCCTTCTAAGCCAACTCCTGCAAGGGTGGCATAATAGTGCGCAAAACCGTCCCCGGCTTGAAAGGAGAAGGCGAGATTATCGCGCGGGTGCAAAGCGGGCAGGTTGAGCCGTCCCGAGAGATGTAGACCCCCCGCCAAAACACTGTCCGTGGTCGACTCAAGTTGCAATCCGAGCCCGGCCAGTCGAACACGTCCCCAGGGTTTGTCGACTTGCAGATATCCAGTCACATTTGGCAGCGAGTCGGAAGCGAGCAGGGCGCTGTCGCCAGAGAGATCTCCCGTTGGGTCTTCAATGCCAATGGCAACGCGCCACCCATTAGCGATATCGGTTCGCCACCGAACGCCTGGGTTGCGGATCAAAGGCTGACCCAGTGGACTGGAAATGCCTTCTGGAAAGGCGGCAAGATCAGTGAAATGCGACCAGAATTGTCCAAAATAGAGATCTCCAATGCCCGCTGCAGCATGGCGCAGGACGGGCGTATAATTATTGGTAAAATCACTCCCGCTGCCAAAAAAGTCGACTTCCAGAAAGGTTCGGAATAGGCCAAACCTTGTTTCATCCCGGATATCGAAGTTCAAACGACTGTAGCGCGCATGACTTCGAAACACTTGCTCACCATCGCTTTGCGTTCCGTCGAGGGGAACCGTTCGAAGATTAAGCGCGTCCGAGAAACCCAGAGAGTCAAAATCATAACCCATGTCTCCTTGAACATATCCGCCGATGCGAACTGAGGCGGTGGAGCCCGGAATGACGAGTGAGCCATCGAAATCGCCCGCACGTACAATGGCATCATCGGGGACACGACCAATCACTTGTCGGCTGGCGGTGCGCGGCCCGTCATCTGCTTCCGATGAGATCTGCGATGTATCGAGCTGAATGATCAATGAGTCTGTGTGGGCGAGAAGGGTGGTCTCTTTTTTCAGCGCTTCGATTTCAGCGGCTTGGGCTTCGACCATTTTCGTCAAGCGGGCGACTTGCGCCTTCAAGGCTTCAAGATCAGATTCGTCCGCATGCGCGCCGCTCGCGCCGACCACCGACCATGCGAGGATGAGAAGCGCTCCAAAGCGTGCGACATTCGCAGGCGAAGGGTCATATGATCGCTCAGCCATCGGCCTGACTCTTTGGCTTGAACGTGATACTGTTTTGCCAAGCCGATAAAGGCGCGTTGGGCGGACGGTCAAAGAGGATGCCCGGTCGATTGCCAGCAAGATCCTCGAGCTCTGCCGCGATCCGCACTTCATAGCGCTCGGCTTTCCACATCTCGCTTGGCTCAAACGTCCAAACACTTTCATGTTCTTGCACGGAGAGGGCGCCCGCGACGGGCAAACCCGCCTCGGTGAACACACGCAGACGATAGGCGAGCGATATGTGATCATGGGGCGAAGTAAGGTCGACGCTCAGCGCTTGCCGCGTGTCGATCTCTGGAACGCTCAAGGTCCATTCCTCGGGGCTTGGCGTATCCAGATCTTCAGCAGTGACCGTGTAGCGCTTTTTCGTCGTTTGACTGAGGGGGCAACCTTGCTGATCTTGAAGCGCGCCCGGAATGTTCAAAGTGAAGGTTTGCCCTTCGTGTAGAGCCCGTCCCAGTTGCTCATTTGCATTGAGCCCGGTTTTGACCCGTCCCGGATCAAGCACGAGCGTCAGTCGCGTCCGGTCCGCAGACCATAAGTCATAGCGATTGGGCAAGAACACATTATCAATGCGTTTGCCGTCTGGGTCGTAGAGCTCGATATCGGATGCGCCGACCCGCGGCGACATGGGTCTTGGAAAATAGACATAAATCCGCAGCAGGTTCTCGGGAACAACATCGCCGGTTGGATAGACTTCAACTGAAGATGTATCAGATCCCATTGGACAGGCGAGCGCCGCGCCGGCTGCGACCGCATTCAGCAAAACCGCGGTAACTGAGTTTCGAAACATGATTCCGGCTCAGCGCACTTGATCCGGGAAGCCTTCATCGGTTTTGAGCATGTTCTGGAACATCCGCGTGCCTTGCGCAAACTGGTCATTCGCATACTGATAGTCAGGGAAATTGTATTCACTGATGAAATCGCTAAGCCGGAAGAAAGCGCCTTTTCGGAACGACACCATTTCCATAGCGCCGGTATCGAGATTGCGCCTCAGAGCGAGCAGGAATTGAGTATCTTGATCTGCCGCCTGGACCACACCCGACAAAGGAAGCGTCACGGTCGGGACGCCAGCGGTCGCGCCGAGATAAGGGACTGGCTCTGACAGTCCGGGCGCGTTTGCCGCCTCGGTCAGGGCTTCGAACGTGATCAAGTCGGCGGCCATTTCACGGTTCACCACAAGAACATAGCTTTCCATATCGCCTTCCATATTTGCAGCCGAGAAGGCGATGACCTCAAGGGGCGTGTTGCCATAACCCAACTCGCCAATCGTCTTGCCAGTGACATTCGCGCCATCCTCCAGGCTGGCAACCGGCATGGTCACGAGCGGCGTGCATGTATAGGCCGCCACAACCGTTGGTTCGCCCTCAAGATCGACCACGGTCATTGCACGAATGGGCGCGCGCGTTTCATTCTGCGCATGCGCGGCGTGGTACATTTCGATGCTCGATGTGCTCGATGCGTCTGCGAACGGATAGGGGACACGGCGCAAAGTCGACGCGAATTCACCCGTCGACAGGCCCGCAACAAAGAGTTCGCCATCGACATAGTCGAGATCTGTCACCGTCAGGGTCGGTGCCGGGATGTCTCGCCAGAAGGAAACGGTATCGTCGGCTTGAGTAGGGAGGACATATGCGGAAGACGGTAGGCTGCCCAGATCCAATTTCGACACGCTTCCGTCTCGCATGATCGATACGATCGCGCTGTCTGTTTCGCCGTCTCGTGTGAAGGTCAACGAGACATAAGCATCACGCGTAACCGGGTGGACGGTCAGATCATTATAAATAATCGTGCCGCGCTCTGCGCTGAGTGCGTCAATGAGCAAGCCATCAATATCGAGCAGATTGTAAGCCTCGTCTGTGCGACGCGCGCGGTCATCGTCTGGTAAGTCATAAGCAAAAATCGATCCGGACAGAGTGTCGGCGACGAACAATGTGTCCTCCAGTCCGAACTCCAGAACCGTGGCTGTTTTAGGGGCCTCCGCTTGCGCCGCGCAAGCCGTCAATGCGATTGTAGACAGAAGGCACGCGAGCCTGGCTTTGGTCATTTCTCTTCCCCTTTTAAGTTCATAAATACTTGCAGGTCACGCAGACCTAAACGTCGCGATTTTGCCCAACGGAAAGCAGGCTCACAACGTCTTCGAACGCGCAGGCAGTGCGCATTTAGAGATCTCGATAGGGGAATGACTTGCCGCTACGGTAATTACGTCGGGAATTCGAACCTATATTCTCATATTTATACATAAAAACAGTGTTTTAGATTGAGTTCGGGCCTCGGCGTTCGTGGCATCTTCTGACATCATGAGGGGAATATCGTGAACTCAATTCTAAAATCGAGCGTGGCGCTTCCCATCTTAGCGCTCGCAGCCTGCCAGAGTGCGGATACGTCATTTGGTCAACCGACAACATTGTCGAGCATCGAACCGTCGCCGCCCTTCACAGATCGACATCTGATTGATGTCAGCAATCTGCGAGAATTCTACGAAGGCATGATGATTGGCGACATGATGATCCATGCCGACGCGATGTTTTCCGCTGAAACGAAGTGGAAAATGACCCTCTACCAGGCGATCCACGCGGGCAGCGCGCATCACCAAGTCCGAAGCGCGTATCAACTGGCCTATCTTGGTGTTCCCTTGGATGAGATCACCGCCGTTTGGGCGCCGAACTATATCGAAACAATCGAGGATGAGCGCTTAAATGCGGCCTTCCAATACATTGACCAAATCGCAACGCTTCCGAGCCGTGTCGACGCCGACACACATGCCATGTTGCGCCAGCACTATACGGATCGACAAATTGCGGAGTTGATCGAATTGGCCGCATTCAACGCGGCTAATGCTCTACTGGACAGTGTTCTACCCGTGCCAACGGATCAAGCGACACTGGACTGGGCGGCGGTGAATTTGAGCGCGACACCCTGGCAAGTCGGACGCAATCAAACCGAAACGCCCGGAGAGCAACGCGCCGCCTTGTTTGCGGGCGACCTGATGGAGGCCGCGTATCAAGAAATTCTAGAGAACTGGGACCGGGTCGATCTCAGCGCGCCAGAGGCGGACTTTGAGTCCGATTGGCTCAACCGCGTGACGGGATATGACATCTCACGCGTGACCATTGATCGCGACAAAGACGGCGTCGAGGACCCGTTCGACACCTATCCTCTCGATCCAGACCGTTGGCGCCCGTCTGAAGCCATGCACGCAAAATCAACACTCAACGCTGCCTCCGCGCCCTTCGATGTCGCCGCGTTTGATCGCCCCTACTATTCGGTGCCATCGGCCTCCAAAGCGACGTATCCTTATAGCGATCGGATCCGCTTCGATACCGAATGGACGCGCCAGAATGCGATGGGAACGTCGCGGATCGAAGACTATTTCGCCGCGGGGGATCGCGCTTTGCCGATGAAATTCATGTGGCAATTCTTCGTTGTCTATCAGCTCTCATCCGGATGTGTTCACTGCCAGGTGCACGGCACCCGTTGGCTCTATGAGTTCTTAGAGGATGAGCACAATGGCGGCCCGGTGCCGGACAGTGCCATGGGCGACATCTATGATCTGTTTGATTTTGAACGATCAGATCGGTTTGGCGCCGCTGAGCTGGCCGCGTTTCGTCTCGCGAGAGATGCGGGGCGCCTGCCCACCCAAACAACGGCAGCGCACATTGAGGCGTTGCGGGCGCACTATTCGGACCGCGAGATTCAAGAATTGATGATGATCCTTGCTGCCGGTGGGCGACTATCAGCGGGGCAGCAGGGGAATGTGACCGTCACCGATCGAACGAGCATGGCTTGGGCGCTGAGAGAGTTGACGCCCATCGGCTGGCGCCCTGGAGGTCATATCGGTCTGCCGCAGGAACAACGCCGCCTGTTTATGTCTGAAATCGAAATGGTGGTGATGACAGGCATGATGTCTGGCGGTGCGTTCGACTTTGCGTCCGAATGGGTCGGCCTGCCGGTCCCCCGCGCCATCGACAGCGATGCAGACGGCGTTGAAGATGCCTTTGATGGATTTCCAGATGATCCCACGCGCTGGGAAGACACCGACCGCGATGGGATCGAAGATATGGATGATCCGGACATTGATGGCGACGGCTTGAGCAATGCGAAAGAACGCAGTCTTGGCACGTTCCCTTATAAAGCGGACTCCGATGGAGATGGTGTCTTAGATGCGCTTGAAGTTGAGGCCGGAACCGACCCGGTCAATCCGATGAGCCTTTAGGCCCGCTGTGCGCTGGGGGGGTGTTTTGAGCAGACCACGCTCTGCAAAAGCATGTCTCAGCACTCGCAAGAAGGCTTGGACTTTTTGAGACCGATGAACGTCAACATGGGTCGTGACCCAAAAGCGGGTTCTCCAACTGCGCATTGAGGGCAGTGTCTCAATGAGATCAGGATCTTCTGCAGCTTGGTCTTTGGGTAGAAAGCCGATGGCAAGCCCATTGCGAACCGCTTGTCTCTGAACAGCGTTCTTATTGCTGCGAAACACAATTTGGTCTGATGGCACGTGTTTTCGCATCCAGACCCGGAACGGCACGTCTGTCGCTTTGTCCATGTCGCCGATGAAGGTGTGCTTTTCGATCTCGTCAACGTGTTTCAGGTGCCCATGTTTCTCGATGTACGAGCGATGCGCAAACAGCCCGGTCTCCATATCGAACAAGGGGAGGACGACGTTATCTGGGTGGCTTGGTTTACGACCAGCACGGATCGCGACGTGCGCTTCGCCATATTCCAGGTTTGCAACGCGAGGGGTGGATTCAAGTTCGACTTGGATATCCGGATATGAGTCGCGAAAACTCTTCAGGATGGGCAGCAAATAGTCTTCCATGACTTCCGTTGAGGTCACGATGAAAGGGCCTTGGACGCGTTGCGTTTTTCCGCGCGTGCGGCCTGCGAGCTCACGAAACTGTTCTTCAGTCGCGTTGGCGACTTGGAGCAAGTCTTTGCCGGCATCGGTTGTATGGTACCCGCGGGCATGCCGATGAAAGAGTTTCTCACCAAGCTCTTGCTCAAGTTCATCAATATGGCGGATCACCGTTGCACGATGGATTTTCAAGGCTTTTGAGGCTGCGCTGACCGTTCCGAGACGGGCCACGTACAGGCCCGTGCGAATTGCCATCCAATTTTCCATAGTATGTCTCGTATATGTACATTAATAGAGAAAGTTATTTGAATTTGACAAAATTTGTTCAGATTTCGAAAGTTCAAGAGCGATCTTTCAGTGCCATGTGTAAGTGCCGTGCGGGCGATGAAACTCTGGAGCGTAATGTCAAAGGACCTGAACTCGATGCTTGGAGCTCTGGTCTTGGAGCGTTCTGATCCAACTCGAACGCTATTGCCACTTTTCGTCAGGGCTTTGTCGTATCCTCTAATGAGATCCCAGAGGCGAACATGCAGAAGACCCCGTTTGAAACCCACGAAGCCCCCGCAGTCGCAAAACTGCTCGGTTCGAAACTGATTGAAATTGATCGTCCGAACATGACGATTGAACTTGAGTTCGAAGCGACGACCGAGTTCCTAAATCCATCGGGGTGTGTTCAGGGCGGCATGCTCTGCGCGATGTTGGACGACACCTTAGGACCGGCAGTTTTCGCAGCGACGGACTTTAAGAAACAAGGGCGCACGCTCGATCTTCATACGCATTTCGTGAGACCCGCATATCCCGGAACAATCAGAGGAAAGGGCAAGGTCACACGCCTCGGAAAAACCGTAGCGTTTATGGAAGGGCAACTTTTCGACCCGGACGGGAAACTGATCGCACGCGCAACGGGCAGCGCCATGCTATTCGATTTCAAATCGTGAAGCGGACGTCGCTCTGGCAAGCGTGCCGAAGGATCAATTTCGGTTCCTTCGACACGGCCCCTCTATCCTATGGAACTGGGCGTGACTCCAAAGCGCTTCCGAAATGCCGCCGAAAAATTCTCCGCGTGTGCGTAGCCGACGAATTCAGCCGCCGCCGAGACGCTCCAACCGTCTTTTTGGATTTTGGAATGCGCAATCTCGAGACGCGTATCGCGAAGGAATTGGAAAACAGGTTTGCCTGTCAGTAACGGAAATTTTGATTTGAGGCTCGAAACGCTCACGCCGGCGACACTCGCGAGACTTGCAAGCGAATGCTGGGCGCCCGGTTCTGAAATCAATAAATCGCGTACGAGGCTCATTTTCTTATCATCATCCAAGTCGAGCCGAGAAGTAGACGCTTGGCTTTGAAGTCGGTCTTGTAGAGATCTCGCAAAAAGTTCAAAAGCGAAGCTCTCGACCAGCAGCTGGCTCATATGTCCTTGATAATCGCCACTGAATATATCGTCTGCAAGCGTCTTCAAACGTGCCGATAGAATTCTGACGTCAACACAACTCGTTTTCGTGGCCTCGAAAACCTGCGCCGCGAGCTCTTCATCGAGGATGTGTTCTGGTTGCGCATGTATGTTGACCGCCTGGGTCGTGCTGCCGACCTGCATGGTCGTCGACATTAATTGTTCGGTTGAGATCGATATGCTTGCGACGCTCCCCGGATCGAGGTTTGGCGCCTCAAAGGGGAGACCCGAACGCGCACGCATGTTTCCGCGTCTTAAGTAAAGAATATTGAACGAGCGCGGGATGACGCCGTCATGCTGTTGATCCTTTAACGGGATGACGTCACTGACTGAAATGCTTGCGCCAAACGAAGAGTGATAGACGTTTATAGTCCCTTCGAATGCAGCGGAATGGTTCTCTTGAGCCCGGCCATTCACCTCAGCACAATCGTGCTCGTAGTTCATCTGCCCAGCAAGGTCTTTTATCGCCTCTGCGCTGATGACGTCATTCTGATCTGCCACGTGGTGCTCCAAAATTCGATCGCTCAAGCTTTCTAAGTGTTGGAACAAAAATGGCCGCAAGCATAGCAAATTTGTCCGCCATCATAGGTCGCGTTGGTATCGTCTGGCCTGATTTTCGGTATGGCTATCGTTGAGAACGGTTCTCACCTTTGAGCCGGGTTAGCGAATTTCGAGGGGCGATAGATGCAATTCAAAATGGGTTTTCAGAGTCGATTTTCATCTGCCAGTACGAGTGCACTTTGCGCATTTGCGTGGATGGTTCTGCCCGCCAGTGCCCAAAGCTCGGTCGATGAGGAGGCTGCCAATCCGCAGGAAACCTCAGAAGAGGCCGCCGACGCTGACGATCGCCGCGTGTTTGATACGATTATCGTGACCGGTCAAAAGCGGGAGCGCACGCTTTTGGAAAGCGATGTCGCGGCAACCGTACTCAACGCTGGCCAAATCGATGAACTTAGATTGCGCGATATACGCCGGCTCGATGATGTCGTTCCGAATGTTCAGTTTTCGCAAGGGAGCCAAGTCAGCCCGGTCTTTGCGTCTATTCGAGGGATTGAATCCAATCCAGCGATTGTGAACCGGGCCGCCATATATATCGATGGAATTCCATTCCGTGAGTTGAGCAATGCGGTTTTGGAGCAGGTTGAGTCGATAGAGGTGCTCAGAGGCCCACAAGCCACACTATATGGCGCCAACAGCGAAGCAGGACTGTTCATCATCAATAGTCGCCAGCCTCAGGACGCGTTTGAAGCCGATATTCGTGTTGATGGTGCGACCTATAATGACGAGTACTATTCCTATGGTGCAAGCGGATTTATTGGCGGGCCAATCGTTAAGGATAAAGTATTTGGGTCCTTGGTGCTGAGCTACTCGAATGAAGATTCATTTTTGCAAAATCCATTTGCGCCTGAGGTTGATACAGCCGAAATTCGAAGCTCGTTCATCCAGGGACGGCTTACCCTAACGCCGAATGAAGCCCTAACGGTGAAAGCGACGGGTTACGTCCTCGAAGAAGAAGCGCCCGGACTGTATGAGGGCGCATTCGCCCCGATCAACACCGCCGCGTTCGACGATAATATCGCGTTCAACCCGTTTACCCAACAAGTGCTCGGTCCGTATATCACTGTATTTCATGACGGACGCGAGATCGGCGATTGGGAGTTTTTCAGTGACGTTCCGCAGCGCACCGACGAACGGGACATAGTGGCCGGCCTGAGCGCAAACTATGCGTTGGACACAGGCGAGATCGACTTCGCTCTGTCCTACTCCAACCAAGACGCTGAGAGCTTTGGCTTGGATATTGATTTTTCGGCCTTTCCGCTACAGGTCGGTTTTGCGAATGACGAGCTTACCGTCTATTCGAGTGAACTTCGGTATACCTCGCCCGATAGCGATGTTTTCGAATACTTGTTTGGAATTTCATACTATAATGAAGAGCGCATCAGCGAGCGCAATGTGACCTTCGCAGATCCGTTTAATGGGGGCTTCCTCCCTTTTGACGACATTCCGCAACTGTTCGGAAAAGGCGAGGATATTGCGATTTTCGGCTCGACGAGTTTTGGACTCGGCATTGAAGGGTTACGTGGTACCATCGGCCTTCGCTATGATCATGCGACAAGGGAAGCAAGCCAAGAGGGCTATGCCGTCACCTTTGGGCAGCAGACTTTGTTCTTATTGGATGCTGAGGGTGAGACGACATTTGAGCAATGGCTTCCGCGCTTCGCATTGAACTATGAGCGATCGGACAGTCTCAGTTTCTATGCGAGCGCTTCGAGCGGTTATATCCCCGGGGGATTCAATATCGCTGCATCTGCTGACCCGACCGTCGCGGAAGACATATTCCTCTATGATAAAGAGCAAATCTGGAATTATGAAATTGGTTTCAAGAAGCTCTTCGACGGGCGTCGTGGCTATTTCAACGCTGCAGCATTTTACATTGAGTCTGACGGGTGGCAGGAAATTCAACTTCTGACAGACCCGGTGACCGGTTCTATTACGACGCCGACCTTTCTCTCCGCTGATGCCAATATCATCAGTCAGGGATTTGAATTTGAAACCTCTTATCAGGCCACCGATAACTTAAAACTCGCCGCAAGCTTTGGCTATACGAATGCAGAGTATCGCGATTTCGATTTTGAAGTCGGTGCCCGGGGACAGGTCGCGCTGATCGAAGACCTGGATGGGTTGCCGGTAAAATTGGTGCCTGAATATGATCTCAACATATCGGCGCTTTATGAGTTCAATTCTGGATTCTTTGTGCGCGGCGAGCTGAACAGTCAGGGCGACATGCCTTTGGAAGAACGCAGCCGAACAACTGACCCGCTTACGGATCGAGCCGTGCAGGACGCGGTGACGCGGTTCAATCTGTCCGGCGGTTATGAAACGGATCGCTACACGCTCTCGATATTTGCCGACAACATTACTGATGAGCGCGTTGTTTCAGGCCTCGCGTTCCAAAATCTATTCTTTGGTTTTGATGGGACATTTTATGGTCCACTCGATGCGCCGCGCGTGATTGGGGTGGAGCTCGCCGCCAAGTTTTGATGGTAGCGCTGGCCCAAATTCAGAGAAACTGTCCTACCAAAACGCGCAGCATCCAAACCTGCTATAAGCGTAAAGGAAGGCGCAGTTCGCCCGCCAATTTTCACGTCTCCTTGGCTGCCAGATCGCACGTTAGCGATGCGTCTGACAAATTCGGTTAGACCGAACGGGTGAAAAAGGACCGGCTAATCGGGTCGAAGTTTCCGAGATTGGGTAATGCGGTCGCGAGTTCGCTCTGGGAAAGGCCAAACCAGCCTCCGAGCTCGGCGGCAAATTGTTCGACCGAAAGCGCCGGAATAAGACGACCGCTCCCGCTATCAGCTGCGTGGCCAAGCGTCGGAACAGGAAGAGCGCCGTAGATCTCTCCGCCATTCACGGCGCCGCCAAGGACGAAGGAATGCCCGCCCCAACCATGATCGGTCCCGTCTCCATTGACTGCCAGCGTGCGACCAAAATCGGATGCGGTAAAAAGCGTCACGTCTTGCGACAAGGCCAGCTCCCCCATCGCAGCATGAAAGGCGGCCAGCGCGCCATCGATCTGACCCAAGAGGCGTGGCAAGCTGCGTGCTTGGCCAGAATGGGTGTCAAACCCGCCCAACCCAACAAAGAAAATCTGTCGATTGGCGTTAAGTTGGCTCCGGACATTGATCGTTTCAGCCACGGCGCGGAGTTGCGCTGAAAGGGGGCCGGTTGGGAATTGGGTCGCGAGGGCTCGGCCGTTCGATCGAGCCTGGTCAAACGCTGTGTTCGTCGCCAAACCGGTTGAGAAGGCGGTGGCGATGTCTTGTTCCAGAATGTGACTGCCACGATAGCCACTCGCGGAAAGCTGTGTGCGCACCGCGCTCAGAAACGCTGATTGATCGTCTGCAACCGCGCGATAATAGTCATCTAAGAAGTCTAGGCGCGCGGCCCCGCCAGCATTCACTCGATAAGGCACTGCATTGCGGCCGGTGAGAAAAGGGCCAACTTCGTCCGTGGCAATGGTGGCAAACTGCGCTGATCCATTATTGGCACCCGCGGCCAAAACTGCGTCGGCAAACAATCCGCCCCAACCAAATTGCGCGCCTTCTGGCATGCTTGATTGCCAGGTCGCTTGCTGGTCATTGTGCGAAAAGAGGCGCGGAGGAAGACGCGCTGCGCCGCTTTCAAACTGAGCGCGCGTGACCGGTTCGATCAATGGGCCAACATTACCGACAATCGCCAAACGGCCTTGATCAAAAAGTCCTTTCAGCAAGGGCATCTCCGGTGGCATGGCGACTTGCCGCCCTTGCAAGACCGTTGTCGTTGCAGGCGTAATCGGCAGCAACGCCGTGCGCGCGCGCGTCGTACTTTGGCGGGCGATCAGCGATGATCGGACCTGCGCAAACTGGTCGTAGCTCGTTTGATCATATGGGATAACCACGTCGTGATTGTCCAAACCTCCAAACAAGAAAACGCAAACCAGCGCTTTGTATCCACTGGTCTCCGCCGCGCGGGCCGTGAACATACCGGGTGTTCCATTCATGACGCTGGCCGCGATCGCGGTCGCACCGAGGGCTTTTACAAAGTGTCTGCGTGTGGCGGTCATCATCGTGGCTCCTAACGCTGTACGAGATAGTCGGGCGATGTCATCACCAGAGAAACTGCGAGGGCAACGCGATCGCGCAAACCGGTCGTATCGCCAGGACCTTGGACGGGCGAAAGCGTAATCGACGATACAATTGAGGTCTTCGTTTCAGCCGAGAGACTGCCATAAGCGAGTAAGTTATCGAGGTGATCGACCAGCGCTGTTGGATCGTTGGCGAGGGCTAACTCGTCTGAATAGTTCGGGACAAAAGCATTTTCTAGTCGCGTTCGATCAATCGGGATCTGAAGTTCGCTTGTTATCTCTTGGGCGAGTTCATTGTAATCGTCACGGCTTTGACCGCCATAGGCCCAATACATGATGAAATTGATATAGCCCGGCGTCGAACTTGCGTTGACAATTTGCAATTCCGGCGCGGTCATGCCCAGGCCGCCAGATCGTGTGCCGGGTGCGATGTATCCCGGGCGGTAGAAGTTAAACACTGACCGTGCGCGATACGGATGTTGTGAGAGCTTGCTCGGTTCAGACAAGTCCCACAACTCGACCCCATATTCTGGATGGGAGGCGTCTGCATCAAACGCCCGGGCCCATTGCGTAAACCGCAAGAGCGGTTCGCGGACTTTGCCGAATTGTGCGTCCTGCAGCGCTGATGAGGCGCGCACATCGGCGTCGAACAGAACTGCTGCAAGCGTCGCACTCAAATCGCCTTTGCGACCGTCGCCGATCTGGGTGCCATTTGGCAAGAGGTATCGTCCATTGTCGAATGCCGTGGCGACCCGCTGAACATAGTCGGCATCAGGATCACTTGTTGTGAAGCGCTGAATCAATTGTCGAGACACAAAAGGCGCGACGTTCGGGTGGCCCATAATGCAATCGAGGGCTTGATCAATGCTGTCAGCAGTATTGGTATTGGCGGGGATTGAGCAATTTAAAAATTGCTTCGGTTCAGCAGAAACGGACTCGGGATACTCAACCATTGGCCGCAGCCAGACATCCGGAAAAGAGCCGTTATCATCTGGAAACTCATACACGTTCAGGCCGGTAAAGACCCGCGCCAGGCCGGTAATGTCCCTATTCGTATAAAGCTCGATCGGCTGACCCTGGCTATCACGCACCGGTTCGCCATCAGGCCCGAGTTGAATCACGCCGAGCGTGAACAATTGCAGAATTTCCCGGGCATAGTTTTCATCCGGCATGCGCCCGGTCACGGGATCTGCCCTTTCATTGCCCATATAGGTTAGATAATGACCCATGGCGGGGGAGTATGTGACCTCCTCCAAAAGGTCGCGATAATTGCCGAACGCGTTTCGGGTCAGCACGTCCTGATAATAGGAGACCGCTTCAGGTATGTCGGACAGAGTTTCTCCGCCGAAATTCGATACAACGAGAATTTGGGACAGCGCAAAAGCCATCCTCTGGCGGAGCTGATCATTGCCTTCTATGGCATTCCGCCAAAACGAAAATGTCGTTCCATAAACCGCGACTGTCGGGTCGCCGCCTTCGGGAACCATGGCGCGATACGCTTGTAACTGCGGCACATTCAAGCTCGCAGGTTTTTGCAGTTCGGCTGAAAACCAAGCCGAAGCGCTCGTGCCCGTTAAAGCGCTGACATCCGCTTGCGTTGGACCAAACGTTGCCTGGGTGAGAAATCGCGACGTGCTCTGCGACGTTGCAAAGGCGCCTGTACCCGTAGAAGGCGGCGGCGGTGGGGGAGGTGGCGGCAGCGTGGGTGTCGGCGGGGGTGGTACAGTGACCTGTGGGGACATCGGTACGCTGTTCTCGCCCCCGCCGCCTCCGCCGCAAGCGCCTAGGGTGACGAGCGCAGCAAAACTCACGGCAGTGAGACAAGAGCGGCGCGTAGGCTGCAATCGTTGAAGCATGGTGTCCTCCAACCCGACGGATCAAAAACGCCGCCGAGACATATCCCAATTTCACAGCATTTTGATTTACAACTCTGACCCATCCACCATACAGATTTGTATTTGCTCAATTCGAAAAAATTAACGGAATTTCAACCTCAAAGACCGCGCCCGGTTGAGATGCGATTAATCGCGCGCGACCATCATGTAGCTCGGCGATGGAGCGCACCAGACTTAGGCCTAAACCATTTCCGGCGGTGCTTCGACTGGCGTCCAAACGGAAAAATCGTTCGAACACATCCTCGCCATCAAGCGCGGGTAAACCCGGTCCGTCATCCCCGATCTCTAGGAGCGCATGCTGTTCTGAACGGCGAAGCTTGATCCAGGCGTGTGCCCCATCGCGGGCGTGCTCGATAACGTTTTCTAGGAGGTTGGTGATCATTTGGGTCAAGAGGTCTTTATCGCCTGTAATTTGCACTTGCGGCGATGTGCGGATGTCGATGGTTTTGTCGGCTTCCTCAAACACCGGACGAAAACTGTCGCCAATTTCATCAACCAATGCGGATAAATTAACGCGGGTGAACGCGGCTTTTCGCTTGCCGGCCTCAACTTCGCCTAAACGAAACAGCGCGTCGAGCGTTCGCAGCAAGGCCGCGATATGGTTTTGCGCGACTTTAATATGCTCTTGCGTTGCGCTCGGATCGCGGAGATCTCGCTCGATGAGCTGGAGGCGGCCGGCCAAATTAGACACCGGTGTCTTAAGGTCATGTGCGGCGCCGACCGAGACCCCTTCGAGATTCTGTGCAAGCGTCGCAATTTGGTCGAGCATGTGGTTTACGGACTCGGCGACGCGATCAAACTCATCGCCATTTCCCTTCAGTGGAACGCGGGCGTCGAACTGCCCCTGACCAACGCGGTCTGCGGTATCGGAAATCGAAACCAGTCTGTGAAACACCGAAAGGTTCGTCACGAACCCCGCAATCAAGGCGATTGGAAACAGCGCCAAGACCAGTAACCAAGTGCCGCGCGTCAGCAATTCCCGCAGCGCCAGCAAGCGATCTGGAACAAACTGACCAATAATGAGTTCACCGTCATTCGCATCCAGCTCAAAGCGCAGGGCGATGACCGGATGGCGATCGAAATCCCCATGATCGAGATATGTGTGTGACCATCCGCCGGACGGATCGATGCCTCTGAACCCGGCGATCGTGTCATCCTGAATGTCGACCAGCCGCACGATAAATTCATTCTCTTCCATAATTGCAAACAACCAGTCGGGATTCCATATCGGACGCTCATCATGCGTGAGGTCGCGCGACAGCCGCTCTATCCCGCCTTGCTCATAAGCCAGCAGCAACTCGGTCTCGACCGCTTCGATGGCCGTTCGCGTGCTTTGAGTTTGCTGCCAGTAATGCACCCCGTACAGTCCCCACATAACTCCCAGAACCGCACTGAATCCGACGAGGTTCGCCGCTATGGCCCGCTGAAAAACGGTTGCGCTCAGAAATGGCTTAGGGCGCTGAGATGACATAACCAGACCCTCTCACCGTCCGGATAAGCTCGGTTTCGAAAGGCTTATCAACTTTCGCGCGGAGGCGACTCAGATGGGTTTGCACCAAGCTGGTTTTCGGATCAAATTTATAGCCCCAGATCTTTTCAAGCAGCATGGTCCGGGTCACCAATTGCCCTTCGTTTTGCATCAGGTATTCGAGGATCCGGTACTCCCGAGGCAACAGATCGAGAATATGGTCGTCTCGGATCGCGGTCTGCGTTGTCCGTTCCATCACCAGGTCGCCGACTTGTAATCTGGTCGGTTGTTCGGAAAGAGGTTGACGGCGTGATAGGGCGCGGACGCGTGCGTGCAGTTCCGAAAACGCAAAGGGTTTGACCAAATAGTCGTCGGCACCAGCCTCCAGGCCATCGACCCGGTCGTCAATACCGGAAAGCGCCGTGAGCATAATGATCGGGGTGGTCACCCCAGACTGGCGTAACACGCGCACGGCATCGATCCCATCCATGCCGGGCAACAGACGATCAAAGACAATCACATCAAAGGACTTGGCGGCGGCTGTGACCAGGCCTGCATTGGCGGTCACTTCGTGCGTGACGGTCTCACCCGCCTCTTGCAAACCGCGCGTGATAAACTCTGCGGTTTCGCCATTATCCTCTACGAGAAGTATGTCCATGCATCCGTGACCCTGCATTGCAGAATCGTAAGAGAGCATAATTTAGAGCCACTTCCGAGATACATATCTGTAAAGTCTCGGGAAATCTATAAATTGAAGGCGCGCTCTCACTCCAACGCGAAGCCGGGTACTGTTCGTTTAATGCGAGCCCACCTCCCGCTGCGTGCGGGGTAGAGGGCTCATCCGGCCAGAAGCTGGCGCGATTCAGAGAGGGCGGTGGTTCGCATCGATTTGAGTGTCGAGCGCTCGTTGATGTAGCGGTCGAGATCAAAGTTGTTGTAGAACGAGGTTTGCGCCGAAACGAGTTTCTGCAGATTGCTCATCCTTCGAAATCGCTTCAACCTTGTAACCCAGGTCAACCGGTTCTGCCTCAGAAAAACTGGTCCATAGTTTGAAAGACAATCGGCTCTGAAATAGAGTTGAACCATAAACAAGAAAACCAAGCCTGAAGAGATCGTTCTTCAGAATGGGCCGGAGCCGGAAGTCGACTATCACTTTCTTACCATTGTTAGACTTGGATATGCGACCGACAATTCTTCGGATCAACTGGGTCAATCTCAGACCGATAGATTTGTCTTAGAAGCCTCATTTTTTTAGCAGATGACGACAATCAAATTGGCTCACCCCCAACGGGTTCAGCCAAGCTTGTCTTCCATGCTCGCGTTTCAGATACTACCATAGGCTTAGGTGGGGCGCGCTTAGGACGCTGGGCTAAGGTCTTCTCCCAGCGTCAAAGGGGACGGACCTGATACCTCCACGGCTCATCTCGGGCTTGACCTGGGATCTCCTTCGAAAGCGCTCGATCATGCCGCACGAGATCCCCGTCTACGCGAGGATGTGCGGGTAGTCTGAAAGCCGCATCCTAAGCGACGTCGAGGAACGAGGCGGTTGTCCGGGAAGCGCGGCCCTTTATCCTTCGACTTCGCTCAGGATGAGGGCCTACTATCTTAACGTTTCTTGACTGACCCTTTAGAAGCATGGGGAACGTCCTTGTTGGGGCATTACAAGACAATTGCGCCACGTCCGCGTTGTGGTGGGTTGGGAACAAACGCTTAAGCTGCTTAGGCAGGCTGCGATGTGAGATTGTCCTGGACACCAGACGCGTTCGAGGTATTCCACTTTGTCCAGGCGCTTTCATTCGGCGCCGTATCGATTGGAGTCTTTTGCACCAATAGGTCTCGCGAGCTTCGTATTGACGGCACTGCAATCCCCTGTCCGTAACGCTCTTGATGGGTCCGACCATGTTTGGTCGCCTCGTCGGGAGCAATTCATTTCCCTAGATGGCTCAAACGTTGCTTTTCGCGCGATGATCTATCGCGGTCAAACCGCACAGCTGAGACCGCTCCTCATTCTGAATTCGGTCGAGTTTTCAATGCCGCCATCGATGGAATTTTGTGAGCGGATGTGGGCGACAGGTATGCAAGTGGTCTTCGTGGAGCGACTTGGGTTCGGCTCGTCCTCGCCTCTGCCCGGAGCGTTGCTTGAAAGTGACCTTATCGATCAAGGCGCGGCGGCGGCCGCTGAGGCCGTGTTACTTCAAAGACTGATTTCGCAACTCCAATTGCAGCAGGTCGTCTTGCTCGGCATGGGGAGCGCCAATCCGGTTTGTTATCGCCTATCCTTGCTTTCGACGGATATATCTCTGTCCCTATATTCCAACGTCGTTTTCAACAAAGACATTCTCGATGTGTTTCACCCGAAATGGTTGCAAGAAATGTTTCGACTGATGCTCCACTCCAGTGCCGGTGTGAAGATTGCGTCCGCTGGAATCAAGCACAGACTGAGACACAAGCCCTTAGAGTTTTATCGGCTTTTGATGCATCAAAGCCGAGGAGATGTGCGCTACTTGGAAGCGAACCCGGCAGATTTCGTCGCCGCAGGGCAGTTGTTTCAACGGGTTGATTGGAAAACCATAGATTATGATATGCGCACATCACTCAAGCCCGACCCATTGCTCAAAGATGGCCTGTTCTCAGGCGTTCGAGCGGTCGCATTTTCCGGCGCGGAAACGCCGGAGCACTGGCAGACCCAACTGAATTCAGAAGCTGAGCGCCTCTCTATTCCGGTCGCCTATGCCCCGCATGGCGACTTCTTAGCGCCCTATGCCTCGCCAGACTTTCTGACATCCATAATCGAGCAAAATGTCGGGACAATTCGCGCCGGTTAAACATCTCAGCCGGGTGGCCCGCGCCGCACAGCAGCAAGCGCGATGCGTGCCGGATTGTGCTTTGAGCGTGCTCATCGGGAGCGTCAAAGCAAAACGGAGCGCCGCATCTGCGCCATTCACATCCATAGCCGACCCGTCCGTTTCAGGACCCCAATCATAGAAAACGCTTGGAGGTTCAGCTGTTCGTCGCGTACGTTTCGGCTTGGAAGTAAGCCCGGAGCGCTATTGTGACGCTGGTTCTAGATCATAAAGACTTCGCCTATCTCGAGCCGCTGATCGACGAATGTGGCTTAGACAAAGATCAGTTGTTGAGCGCTCTCGGATTGCCCGAGACCCTGTTCCAGCCAGCTCATGACGCAGCATTACGACTGACAGATTGGGCGCGCATTCTGCGCCGGTTGATCGAAACAACCGGCGATGAAACGTGCAAAGGATCGGCGCGACAAATTGTGGTTGGCACAATGCCGTTTTTGTTGAGTGGGCTCCCAAATGGCGCCCGGCTGGAGCACGTGTTTCAGCGATTGGCGAAAGGGTACAATATCGCCCATGGCGGGCCCTTCAACAGTGTCGATATGACGGCGAAAAAGCTCATCTATCGCATCGACGATCGTGAATTTCCCTACGCAACGGAGCGTTTCAGAAATCAAAGCAATGCATTTATGGAGAGTATCTTGTTCTCTTTGCATGCTTTGTTTGAAGCCCTGACCAGCACGCCGCTTGATCGTAAGATCCTCAAAGTGACCACCAAACGATTGGCGCACAAACCTTCAGGCGCCTTCCTGAAACACTTTGGGGCACCGATCGAGTTCGATGCGGACTGTTATAGCCTACACTATGACGGACGCATTGCTGACTTGGCCGTGCGCCCTGTCGGCGAACATGATTATCTCAGCATATTTGATGCTGCGAACCTAAACGCGTCGAAGGATCCTTCCGAAGAAAACACCGAGACGTGGTCTGATCGGGTTGCCCGCCTGATCGAAGCCGGAGGGGGTGACCAAGAGGCGATCGCGGCGTCGCTTGGGATCAGCCTTGCGACTATGCGCCGACGGCTTGCCTCCGAAAAAACGCGGTTCCGGGATCTGCGAGCGGCAACTTTGGCCGAACGCGCAAAACGCCTCTTGCAACGCGGCGAAGCGCCAAAAGCGGTGGCTGTAACACTGGGATTCTCAGATCTTCGCAGCTTTTCGAGAGCCTTCAAAAAGTGGACGGGGCATACACCGACCAGGTTTCGATTGCAGACCCCTCACAACACATAGCGCCTCGTTTGAGTGCCTGCGAACGGCGAACCCAAAAGATCGTTGAGCGGTTTTGTCCTCGTGCAATGGTGGCATTCGTCATCGCCAAAAGACAAATTGCATTCAACACTCCTTCTCGAAGCTGACAGCAGTTCAGCATAATCTGGGAGGAAAAAATGGACCAAAATTGGCATCACGTTCTCAACTGGAGCGTTCTAAAGCGAGACCCGTCTTGCCAGACGCTTGCCACCTGTTTGCTTGTCCTGTCGTTATTTGAAATGCCCGTGGCCGCGCAGGAAGCGCCGGCGACGTCGCAGGACATTGAGGAAGGGCGCCTCGATACCGTCGTTGTGACAGCACGGCGCCGCGCAGAGTCTTTGCAGGACGTCCCCATCGCTGTGTCCGCTTTTGGCGAGTCGCGAATATCCGATTTGCAGGCAGATGATGTTTCAGGCTTACAATATGTAACACCGAACTTCTATTTCGATGAAGGCGACGCATCGAACGCGGTGGTCTATCTGCGAGGGGTCGGACAGAATGATAGCCTCGCATTCGCGGATGCTGGCGTTGGTGTGTATGTCGATGATGTTTTCATCGCGCGTTCCCAAGCCGCTTTTCTGGAACTTTTCGATGTCGAGCGTGTTGAGGTTCTGCGCGGGCCGCAAGGGACGCTGTATGGTCGAAACACGATTGGCGGCGCGGTGAAGTTTATTTCTAAACGCCCGACCGATACGCCTGAAGCCTATGCTGAGGTCGGCCTTGGCAACTTCGATTCCATCATTGCGAAAGGACGGCTAAGCGGTCCTCTTGTGGAAGGTCGTGTGAAAGCAAAAGCGGCGTTCGCATTCACGCAGCGCGATGGCTACAATGACAATATTTTTACGGGGGAAGATGATGGAGATGTGAAAAGTCTCTCTGGACGCGCTGGCGTGTACTTTACACCAAACGATCGGTTCAATTTCGACATTACCTTGGATGTTCGCCAAGACCGCCCAGACACATCGCGCAATCCATCCCGTCTGACCGCTGTAACGGGCATTCCAGATCCGATCGGAGCACCAACCAATCTGCAGACATTCGCAGCTGCAACGGACCCGTTCCAAGTGGATGTAAACGCTGGCGGGCTCTCTGACATCGATGCGTTCGGGCTCACCGCGCGGGCAAATCTAGAAATAGATGACGCTTGGACTTTGGAATCGATCACGTCCTATCGGAGCTTCGATTTTGAACTCAATCTCGACACCGACGGATCACCGCTCAAACTCTTAGATATTTATCTCGATCAAGAGCAGTCGCAGTTCAGTCAGGAGGTTCGCGCTGCCTATGATGCTGGCGGTGCTCTGAACATGACGGGAGGATTGTATTACTTTCATGATGACGATTTGACGTTTAGCGGGGTCGATAATCTTTCGGCCTCTGTGTTCGGGTTCCCGGTCACCGCCTTTGGCCTTGCGACATCATCGCTCGCGGATACAGACCAAATCACTGATTCTTATGCCGTCTTTGGGGACCTGTCTTATCAATTGACCGAGCGACTGAGCCTTGGCCTTGGCGCGCGCTATACGATTGAGAACAAAGAGTCCTCGCGGCAATTCGAGAATTACTTCGATCCCGCGGTTTCTGTCATCGAGGATACCCCACCGTTTCTAGCCGGTGTGGGAACGCCTGGCGTCGTCATCGAAGGAGAAGATGATTTTGAAGCGTTTACGCCGAGGGTTTCTCTGGCTTACAACGTCTCCGACGATGTGCTGCTTTACGGATCTGCCTCGAGAGGCTTCAAAAGCGGCGGATTCTCCGGGCGGGCAAATAGCGAATTTGGCTTCCAGCCTTTCAAACCGGAATTTGTGTGGGCCTATGAGGCAGGCTTGAAATCGAGTTGGAATGATGGCCGTTTGATCGCAAATGCCGCCTATTTCTACAATGATTATACCGACATTCAGGTGACGTCATTTGGCGCCGACCCGGTTTCGGGGGTGTTCGTCGACTTGTTCACAAATGCCGCGGCCGCCACCATTCAAGGGTTGGAATTAGAGGTGCTCGCGAAACCAACCAACGCGCTGACCCTGTCGGCCTCCCTCGGCTTGCTTGACGCGCAATATGACGAGTTTGACATCCAAATTGGCGGCCTGGTGACCGATGTCAGCGACCGCGACTTGGTCAACACGCCAGAGGTCAGCGGCAGCTTCGCCACGACCTATGAGTTTGACGTGACGGACACGCTCACCGCCACGCTTCACGGTGACCTCGCGTATCGCAGCTCTTATGCAAACGAAGTCACCGACTCTCCAAACCTCAGGCAAGACGCATACTGGCTGTCAAACGCATTTGTCTCGATCAAAACGAAAGATGAGCGGTGGGAAACCCGGGCGGGCATACGCAATATCGGTGACGAGGACATTCTCGTCCAAGGCTTTAACCTGGCGGCTTTTCCAGGCGTAGAGACGGGCTTTTATACTGCGCCGCAGACTTATGACATCCGACTGATTTATCGGTTCTAACCTCAATAGACAGGAATTTGAGCTGGTGGATCAATGGCATGTCATTTGGGAGTCAGAACCTATTTTCCGCGCCGGTGAAGACGATTTGCTCTCCGCCGGACTCGGCATCGAAAACCTCAAAAATCCTGAACGGCCATTGGGGGCGACGCCTAGAATGGCTGCGGTTCAAAAGGATATCAGAGATCTGATAAATCTCTCCGATCCAAGTCTCACCCGACACGACGCATTCCCGCATGTTGAAGGTTGGGAACACCTCGCGCTCATCCGCTTGCAAGGGTTAACTCAACCGATCACCATATCGGTGCTCATCCCCAGCGACTTCGATACGGATCGTCCAACACTGGTTGTCGCGCCGTCTTCTGGCTCGCGCGGCGTGATGGGGGCCATCGGTGATATTGGGCTTTGGGCGCTGCCTTTGGGATGCGCGATTGCTTTAACGGATAAAGGCACAGGTGGCGCGCAATTGTTGGCCCAAGATCTTTGCTTCGGTCCAGACTTTGAGCCGGTTGAGCATCCAGACGCCCCAACGAATTTTCGCCTCAAGCCGACGCCCGCTTTGAAGCGCTTTATCAAGTCCGCGCCGCATTCCGTCGCCTTAAAACACGCCTATAGCGGCGAGAATGTAGAAGCGTTTTGGCCCCAATCTGTTCTTGCAACAGCTGAGTACGCATCGCGCCTGTTGTTAAACCGTTCGCATGTGTCTCCCGTCGCATTCAACCCGGCCAAGCTTAAAGTCATCGCTGCTGGGGTTTCAAATGGCGGCGGGGCCGTCCTTAAGGGTGTGGAACGCGACAAGGCAGGGCGCTTACATGCGGCCGTCGTGGTGGAACCGAACATTACAACCTATTTGCGCAAACCCATCAAAGTTTTTGTCGGTGAAACGCGGCTCGATTTACCTGGCCGTTCATTGGTCGACTATGCGACCGCGATGAACATGCTTGTTCCCGCCGCGCTTCTCTCCCCAACGCTCGAAAAGATGCCGTTTGCAGAGATGAATCTGGTCAACAGCAAACGACTTTCTGAGTGGTCAACACAGCTGACAAAATCCGGGCTTTTAGAGGGCAAGAGTGCGCGAGAGCGCGCGACAGACGCGCTCAGAAAAATAAGCGCGACGGGGTTCCCAAAGTGCGGGGAGCCCTTGTTGCATGCGATGTCTTTCATGCAAATATGGCCGGCCGTTAGTCACGCATTTGTCTGCGCGAACGGTCGCTATCCGGTCGAGGCTGACCCCATTGGGGCTTCGGTCCGTTTGGCGACCACGGATGAATACGGACACGAACTACAGCAGCTTGGTCCAGCAGACCCCGAAACACTTCGTTTCTATGGCGCACTGAGCGGCGGACTATCGCCGGGCGGTGGGGCGGTCACGTTGTACAAAAATGGCAGTCCGCTTCCCGATCTCGACGATGCGGTACAGCTGAGAAGACTGGCAAAAAAAGGCGGGTTCGCAGGCAGAAGATTACGATCCGGAGCGCGCGAGACATTTGCGAATGCCGCCGCGCCCGGATGTCCCGTCATGATCTTACATGGACGGTGCGACACGCTGATTAGCGTCAACCATTCCCCTCGCACTTACGTCGCTTCCCTCTTCGCCTCTGGAGCGGATAGGCAACAGGTGCGCTATTATGAGCATGAGGCTGGACAGCACTTTGAATCGCTCCTCAGCATACCGCTCTTTTCAGAAAAATATGATCCGCTTTTGCCGAGTTTTTTTCAGCTCTTGAGTGCAGCGCGCCATCACTTATTTGCAGATACGGCCTTGCCCCCCAGCCAGGTGATCAGACGACACCCAAACCGAAAACAGGGGACGCAAAGCGAGCCGGCTCGCTGGATTAAATCCGACCCTGGTGAGGATGAAATCATCCATACGCGGGACGCGCTTCACATTCCAGCCTAACACGGTTCAGGTTCGGCGCTTCAGTCATGTAAAACAACTTCAAAGCGCACTATTCGGTTCGTGCGGGCTCGTCTCTGGCACAGCTGAGGGCAGGGGCCTCTCACCACCTCGAATGACTCGCCACGCAGGGGAGGCAGCGTCTCTCATGGAATGGATCGAGAGATGCAGGTGTTTGCGATCATATGCGACTCGATTCTGTCCCTCACGCGGGAGACGCTCTGAAATTCTCAGCTGAAGCGACAGGGAGCGCCTGATAAAATCTTCAGTAAATTCAGCGTACAATTCTTAATGACGTAAAATTAAGCCCTGCTCGCCTTACGAGCGAGTAACGTGTTAGGCGGTTGTTAAGGCCCTGCACCGATTTTCAGTAGAGTTAATTTATGGGCCGCGTTTGTTAATGGGATTAGGGCAAATGAGCAGAAAATCGGTGCGCTGGGGCGCAGATATTGGCTATCAATCAGCCATTCGCACATTCAAAACGAAGGAGGCTCTGCGCAAGCATGGGCTGAAAGGGAAGCTGGCCGATGGAGACCTCGGTTTCAGTCGTGGGCGGACGCGTAAAATCGCGCATGCCGACGCCGCCGACGCCGTGCCCGCTTCTGAGGCGATCACCGAAGATCAATGGAGCGAACGCGAGCAAGAGATTGCCGAGCGCGCGGGTGGTGTGCGCCGCGGGCTTGAGACGTGGATGAGCGGCACTGCCGCAAGTGTTCGTAACTTCATTCAAGACTGCACGCCCGCGGATATTCATCCGGAACATCTCCGCGAGGTCATCAAAGCGGAGGAAAACGAGTTTCGCCACTATGAAGTCGATGATGCCGAAACGGCGCGCGATCATCATGATGCGACGGTTGTCGAATTGCAGCACTTTAAGCAGCAGCACGAGGATCGCATTGGCAAACGCACCCCTGACATCAAGAAAAATGTCGAACAAACCCTCGCCATTTTGCTGCTGATTATGATCGTAGAGGGCTGCTTTAACGCGCTATTGTTCAAGGATGCCCAATCATCCGGCCTCATGGGCGGCATGATGGTGGCGTTCGGGATCAGCGCCGTCAACGTTTTGACCGGTGTGCTCGCCGGGTTTTTCGGTCTGCGCTATCTCAATCACCCAGATCGCGGCTTCCAAATTGCGGGCGGTGTGATTGCGGCGATGCTGATCATCAGTGGCATATTGTTGAATTTCTTCATCGCTCACTTCCGAGACGCTGTGGAAATTGCGCTCCATGCCGCGCAAGAGTCAGGGTCATTGGCCGGGTTTTCAATGTTCGACATTTCGCCTGGCGAGGTGATCGCTGGCATGTTCCCGAACATATTTGGGCTCGATTCTTTGGTTGCCATTGCCTTGTTGCTGATTGGGCTGACAATATTTGGCGTTGCAGTCTATGAAGGATACGATCGGATCTCAGACCGCTATCCCGGCTATGGCCGCGTTTGGCGCAAAGAGCGTCTGGCTTATGAAAAGCGCCAAGCGGTTCGCAATGGCGTTCGCGATGATCTCTCAGACTATTTCACGCGCTGCCGCTTTTGGTTCGAAACGCAGCATAAACGCCACACCACGGCCAAGCGGGAAATAGAGAAATCGCTAAATGTCCTTGAAGCGCATCGCGATCGCGCCGTCGGCATCGCCGCGAAAGCGGGGGATCAGGAACGGTCGCTCAAAATCGCTTATCGCCAAGCGCACCGTCGCGCCCGGAACAAGCTGAGAGACAAGCTCGGTGAGCAGGCAGAAATCCCAGCCTATTTCGATGAGATCGTGACACCAAATTTGCCGGGCTTCGATCTCTCAAAAGAGCGCGAGCAGGCGAATGCCGCAATCAAAACGATTGAGCAAAACCTCACAGCGCTCAATCTCACCCGAGAGTGGCTGGAAACCCATATCCAAAGCGTGCAGCAGGGGCTGTCTTCCATCCAACGACAAGTCAGTAAGGAAGTTGCTAAGGCGCGTGATGCCCGCATTGCGCGGGAGACGCAGAGCGATGCCCGCTCAGCCTAAAGCGAAGATCCGGAGATAAAAGATGCCCCGTGCGAGAGAAAAAGGCCCTTGGTTTTGGCGTGGCGCCATCGGCGTCATGCTGCTCAGTGTGATCGGATTGTTCTCGGTGGCCGCATTTAATGCTGCGCCAACCTTAGATCCCGAGAGCGAGTGTCGGATGGACCGCCGCGATCCGGCGCATACGATTATCTTGATCGATCAATCGGATCCATTCTCGGCAAATGATTTGGCGTGGGTCGATGAGCTCATCGATGCCGAAGCGCGCGCTTTGCCCCGGTTCGGACGATTAACCGTTGTATTGCCGAACAGTGCTCAGCCCTTTGATCCGTCGACCCTGTTTGGTCAGTGTTCGCCGGGCAGTGTTGAGGATGCAAATCCGATCCTGCAAAATCCACGAATGATAGATGATACGTGGCGGGAGCACTTCTATCAGCCGCTATCGCAAACTGTGGGCGAGACGCTGAAAACCACCAGCCAGCCAAGCTCACCCCTCTTCGAAGCGCTTTATGCCGTTGGCGATCGCGCGGATTTTCAACCTAATCGGAGCAATCGGCGTTTGGTCATTGTCTCTGATTTGATGCAGCACTCAGACGCGTTTTCGTTCTACCGATTTGGCGCAGACCTCGCCGCATATTCCGACGCCTCGATCGCCGCACAAGTGCCGCGATTTGATGACGTGGACGTGGTTGCTCGAATTGTGCCACGTCAGGAATACGATTTACCGATTGGCGAGCTGAAAGCGTTCTGGCGTGCCTATTTTGAACAAACGGGCGCGCGGTTTGGATCGACCAATTAAAGGCGTTGAATGGCGCTGACCGGCGCATCCAAGAGGAAGAGATCGCCAAAGCGCTGAACCCGCCCCGAAACGGAGACCGGGTCCGCCACAAATGGCAAGAGATCATGATGATGACCCACCCCACCGGACGTCATGATCATCAGCGCAGACTGGTCTTTTGGAGCGCGGACATAAAACGCTGGTGGTAGCCCGCTGCGAATGCAGAGACTGGCACAGGATTTGTGAACTTTGCCTTGTGACGGCCGCATGGCGCCAAACCAGCATTTGGTGTCCAGGATCTCGCCATTCAGCGTCACATCGAGCAGTGTTTCTGGATTCGGAAACGCCAAGTCTCCAATCTGGCCATCCGAATCCTCGCGGATCCAGTCTGGGCCATCAATCACCGCGATCATCGCATGAGGTCCGCGTTGAATGAGCGAGCCTTGAACAATCACCGGCTTACCGGCAAGCGCACCGATTTTTGCGCCGACGCCACACTTTCCTTGGCACCCAAGCAAAGCGGTGCGCGGCGTGCCATCGAGATCTAAAGTCCGCAACATGCCATATGGATCTGCCGTTGCAATGCCGCGCCAGGCGCGGATGTCGCCCATATTCCAATCGCCGGGTCCCGCAGGATGCTGATAATGTGCGATCGCGGCCGCGGCTGCCCCGGTGCCCAGCATCAAGCCGATCCCCGCGCCGAGGAAGAACCGACGATCCGCTTTTGGAGTCTCGGCCCAGCCGATGAAGAAATCCTTCTTGCTCATGCATCCACTCCGATTTGGCTGGGGCGTTGCGGGGTCCCGGGGGGATTGGGCTCCGCGTTTACAAACACAACCCCGTCCACAATCCTGGTCGCATAGGTTGCGATCTTTTCCGTATATGGGGCCGGGCTCTGGCCATCCTCCATTCGATACTGAAAGCCGTGCCAAGGGCAGGTGATGCAGCCATCAACAATTTTGCCTTCACCGAGTGGTCCACCTTGATGACGACAGACATTCGAGACCGCGGAAATTTGCTGGCCGTCGCGAAACACAGCGATGGCCTCTCCTTTTAAGGGACGGACAATTTTCGCGCGCGAATCGACCATGGTCGATACCGGGGCGACCTCTAGCCAGCCATCCGCGTTTGCCGCGCCTCCGGTTCTCCGACTGGCAATGCCCGTTAGAAGGTGCAACCCTGCGACGGTCACGGCGGACGCTGCGAGCAAGCCAACATAGACAGGGCTCTTATTGAATTGAATCGCGCCGAGCGCCACATGGCTGACCAAAGCCGTATAGGCGACATAGACGCCCATATGCAGCGTTTTCCAGACCCCTGGGCCCAAATTGGCATTCCAAAAGTCATGGCTCGTGGCGGCCATCAAAAACATAATCAAAAGCGCGACAAAGCCTAAGACTTCAAATGGGAAGCCAGACAAACTGTCATACCGCGGATTGGATACAAAGATGGAGACCAGTGGGTTCAAATCGGAGAAGCCATGGTACCACATGATCACTAAGCCAGAATGGACAAGCGCGATCAGGAAGGTGATCACGCCGATGTGGCGCCGGTTGTACAGGAACGGTTTGAACCGATGCGACAGTCGCGCCAGCGGGCCGATGCAGAGCACAAAAGTGAGCAATAAAAAGGCGAGCGTGCCGGTGGCGCGGATGATGGCTTGCACCGGATGAATGCTTTCGCCGGGGGGCTGCGCGAGACCACCAATCGTAATGAAAACGGTCAGGTAGAGCGCGATCCCGGCGAGCAGCCATAGATCAAATCGCTTCTTAAACGGGGTCCATTGGACGGCTTTGTAATCGTGGGACACTAACTTGAATCTTCTATGAGCACCGCTGGCAGCGTTTCGTTATCCGGCGCTTCAGGCTGGTTCAGGACGGCAAAAATCAAAATCAAGAAAATGACCGGTGTTAGGATCAGCCATAGCGCCAAATGCGCGGTGCGATGTGCGCGTTTCATGCGACCGGCGGCGTGCGCTGCACAAACAGTTTGGCCAACATCACCGGCCAGAGCGCGACGATGCCAGGCAAGATTAAAAGCCGTACGCGCAGAGGCATGCCTTTGCCCTTCGCTGCTGGATCAATTCGTCCCGCGCCGCCGAGCATATAGATTAAGCCAACGATAAGTCCGAGCCCGAAATAGGCGCCAAGCGCCAGGATGAGGGTCTCTGCTGCGGCCAAACTCATGCTGGTCCACCTTCCTGTTTAGGTTCCAATTGACCAGACACGCGATCTTGTTTGGCACACGCCAACCCATTCATTTGCGTCTATCCCTCTCGACGTAATGTTTTGGCCATGGAACGACGTCTTGGCGCGGTAATCAAGGGTTCAGAAAAAATGTGATCAGCGTATCTGGGTTTGTGACCGCATCTTAAGTAGAAGGGCGCTGCCCCTTGCCAAATCGCGGTTTTGAAAACGCCTAGCGATGGAAGGTCGCGCTCTTGATTAGGGCGAAGACGGTTTGACCAATCTCGAGATTAAGATCACGCACCGCTTTGCGCGTAACTGTGGCGGCGAGCGCCTGCTCGCCGACGGATAAACCTACCGTCTGAAATGCCGGTCTCTTGGTCGGTTTAATCGCCGTGATCGTCGCTTCCAGCATGTTTTGTATGCTGATGCCTTCCGGACGCTGCCGGGCAATTGAGACATCGCGTGCAGGAATCTTGAGAGACACCGCCGCTCCATCTGCAATATCAATATCGGCGGCGAGCCAAACCACACCGGCGCCGATCCGAACCGCGACAAGCTCGTCTCGCGCCGCTAAGAGATCAATTTTACCATGAACCACGCTCGCCGATTCGTACGGATTGCGGCCAGCCTCGAAGCCAAAGCGACTGAGCACCTCATCGGTGCGCCCAGAACCGACAATCCGGCCTGCGTCCATCATCAAGACGCGGTCGGCAATTCGGCTGACCTCGTCAACATCGTGGCTGACATAAAGTGTCGGCAGCGCGAACTCGGTTTTTAGCGTTTCGAGGAACGGCAAAAGCTCGCCTTTGTGGGCGCTATCAAGAGCCGATAGCGGCTCGTCTAAGAGCAAGATCTGAGGGCGGGTCAATAACGTCCGAGCAATCGCGACACGCTGCTGCTCACCACCCGACAGAGTGCGCACATCGCGATCCAGCAGCGCGTCCAAAGCCATGGCCGATTTGATCTCAGACGATGCGTGTCCAAGCGCGGCTGGGTCGGCGCGCCGTTCCGCATAGTCGAGGTTTCCGTTAACCGATAAATGCGGAAACAAACGGGTGTTTTGAAACACGGTGCCGACACCGCGCCGATGGGGCGCCACCCAGACCGCTGGCGATTGGCGGTACCAAATCGCCTCTCCGAAGCAAATTTCGCCCGCCCGTGGCCTCAAAAAGCCTGCGACCAGATTTATCAGCGTGGTTTTACCGCTCCCGCTTGGACCGAACACAGCGGTCACGCCGGTCAACGGGATCTGCGCATCAAGCGCGATCTCCAGGGAGTCGAACGTGACCCGCGCGCGAAGAGACAGATCAGAGCCTGACATGTGCTGGGAAACGTTTGTTGAACGCGAACACGCAGAACAGGGTTAAAAAGGACACCAAGAGCAAGATGAGCGAGAGCGAATGCGCATCGGCATAGTTGAGCGTTTCGACATGTTCGTAAATTTCGATGGAGGCGACGCGCGTCCGGTCCGGAATATTGCCGCCGACCATTAGCACGACCCCGAACTCACCCAGCGTATGGGCAAAAGACAGCACGATGGCCGTCACAAACCCGCGGGCAGACATTGGCACGGCGATCGTAAAGAAGGCATCGCGCGGCGAGGCCCGCAGGCTGGCTGCGGTTTGCATGGCGCTCTGAACCGGCCCTTCAAATGCGGTTTGCAGCGGTTGGACCATAAACGGGAAGGAATAAATCACTGAGCCGATAACCAGTCCCGTAAATGAAAAACTCAGCGTATCGCCTGTGGCGTGCAACCAAAATCCACCAAACGGCGTGCTGGGGCTCATCGCAATCAAGAGATAAAAGCCAAGTACGGTGGGGGGCAAAACCAGCGGCAAGGCGATGATGGCTTCGATAATCGGCTTCACGCGCGAGCGCGTCCGCGCCAGCCACCAGGCCAGCGGCGTGCCAATGATTAGTAAGACCAAAGTGGTGACCAATGCTAAACGCGCGGTAAGCCAAAGCGCCGATAGATCCGGGAGGGTCATGGCAGATCATACCCTTGCGCAGCGATGATGCGGCGCGCGGCTGGACGGCTCAAATAAGCGAAAAACGCTTGGGCGGCGGCATTGTCTTCGGCGCGCGCGAGCAGGACGGCATCCTGAGCGATCGGCGCATATTGCGCCCCAGGCGGACGCCAAACGCCGCCGCGTCGATCGGCCGGCAAGGTGAGAATTTGCGCTTCAGAAACGAAGCCGAACTGCGCGTTTCCGGTTGCGACAAAGGCAAATGTCTGGCCGACACTTTCGCCCAAGACCAGTTTTGGTGCTAGGGCCGAGGCCGGGTCTATGGCGCGTAAGATCTGCTGTGCAGCTTGGCCATATGGAGCAAGTTCGGGATTGGCCATCGCGATGCGCCGAACGTCCATGCCGAAAAGCGCATCCGCGGCGAAGTCGGGTCCCTTAGCCCGCCAAACAAGGACTCGCCCTAGCGCATAAGTGATCTGGAAGTTTTGCTGCGCAGCCCCGTCTTTCACGAGCTGGCTTGGTCGGGCCTGATCGGCTGCGAGGAAAATATCATAGGGCGCGCCATGGACGATTTGCGCATAGAGTTTGCCGGTAGAACCGACCACGGTCTCAAGCTCGTACGAACTGGTCGCTTCAAAGTCCGCTTCGAGCAGATCAAGCGTTGTTTTGAAATTTGCCGCCACGGCGACCGTCGCCATCTCGGTAGGTTTGCGCGGTCCGCAGCTCATTAAGATGAGCGATAAGCATATGACAATTATCGTTTTAATCACTGGCTCACAACACCCCTACGCGTTCAATCCCTAGTCTTTGCGCTGCGCGAAGTCGATGGCCAAAAAAGCGGCCGATACGCGCAAGACGATCGACCGCGAGGCGCTTCGGAAAGGTGGTTTCACCTATTCAGCCGGCACCATCTGAGGCCGTTTCTTCGCCGCGCGCCGCGCTGCTTTGATCGCTTTTGCGCGATCTTCTTGTTCGGCCAACCGCTCGAGATAGTGCGGATGTTCGGTCCCCATCCAGCGATCCCACCAGGTGAAATAGAACCCGAAATTGCCGGTTCCGCGCTCATGGTGCATGTCATGGTGGGTCACCGTGGTCAGCCAACCTAAGACGGGCATCCGCGCCCAACTGCGCGGAAACACTTCATAGCCGCAATGGGCCAGCGCATTTTTGAAGATCATAATGGTCAATACGATATACAGCGCCAGGCTATGCGTTGGGATGATCATCAATGCCAGCGGCACATACATATACTCGATGACAGCTTCAGCAGCGGCGAAATTGTAAGCCGTGAACGGGGTCGGATTGTGCGAGCGATGATGCTGCATGTGCGTGCGCTTATACAGCGTTGCAGTATGCATGGCCCGATGCGTCCAATAAAAGTAAGCGTCGTGCAAAATGATCAGCAATGGGATCGAGACCCAGAACCAAAACATCCCATAATCGGCAAAATCGTTATACTTTTTGAAAATGCCTAAATCCGCTGCTTCGAAGATCAGAATGTCCATTGCAACGAAGATACAAACCGTTTTGAATGAGTGTCGCAGTTCCATTTGGATCTGTTTCGCACGC
>JBCCXW010000015.1:0-35360 GCA_039191105.1 Pseudomonadota bacterium | reverse complement strand
CTTGCGTCGGCGACCTGTTTGCGCTTTATACCCCTCCTCGGCGGCGCTAGCCGTCTACCCTCGGATGCGGGCGTAGCTCAGGGGTAGAGCACAACCTTGCCAAGGTTGGGGTCGTGAGTTCGAATCTCATCGCCCGCTCCAGACGATTTCTCAAAAAAGTCAACTATATCAATAGCTTAAGGGCTGTTTTTGCCCTAAAAATTCTAGCTATTTTGAAATTTGCGAGACAATTATAGAACAATTTGCGAGATTGCTTTTCTCTGAATCCCCTGATAATTTGGGAATATGGGAAAAGCCGAAGATCCAAATCGCTATCTTGAGAATCGCAATGGGTGGTATCACTACCACCGTCGCGTCCCAAAAAAACTAAAGCCGTTTTACCCCACATCCCTCATTCGGATCAGTCTCGGAACCCGCTCCGCCGACATGGCGCGAGAGCAGCGCGACGGACTTGCGCAGGCTGATGACGAGTATTGGCACGCCCTTAAACATCGCTTGCGCATGGAGGCGCTGGGCCAACCCATTGAAGACGAGCATGCGGCGAAACGTTATGAGGTTGCCAAGGCCCGCGCGCTTTCGGCGGGGTTTAAATATCGCCCGCTGCATGAACTAGCTGATCCGAATATGATCAGTGAATTGGTGAGGCGTGCAATCGCGATTGGGGATAAATCGACAAGCGACGGCCGGGTCGCGCCGGAGATGGTCGAGGCCGTCTTAGGCAATGTCGGGGAACCGAAGGTCTCTATCTCCGAGGCGATGCAGCTCTACCAAGATAAGATCGCCGTGGGAGAAATTCGCGGCAAATCTCCAGCGCAATTGAAACTGTGGCGGCAAACCAAAGATCGTTCGCTTCGCTACTTCGTTGACGTTATGGGGGACATGGCCATGTCCGATATTTCGCGCGACGACGGCAAGGCGTATTTCGATTGGTGGAACGAGCAATTGGACCCCGACGACCCCGCTCAAAAAGCAAAATCTCCCAAGACGGCGGCAAAGCACTTCGGCGATATTCGCGACCTTTACGCTCGGTATTACGCTTACGAGGGGGATGAGACGCGTTCCAATCCGTTTCGCGAACTGAACTTCAAAACCCGCAAGAGCAAGAGGCACAAGCGGCCCGCTTTTTCAGACACTTGGGTACGTTCGAAGATCCTCGTGCCGGAACCTTGGGACGGCATCAGCGCCGACCAATTCTTGGTTGCTATGATCCTCATAGAGACCGGTTGTCGGCACAGCGAAGTCATCAACCTGCGTCCCCAAGATATTGTGTTGGATGCGCCTGATCCTTACCTCGTCATCCCCGTTCGGGAGGATCGACACATCAAAGCGTCGGAATCAGAAAGGGAGATTCCCCTTGTCGGCGTTGCCCTCGAAGCAGCGCGGCGCGCACCTGGCGGTTTTCCCAAATATCATGACAAGTCGAACGAGTTTTCCGCTGCACTTGGCGCAACACTGAAGCGGCGCGGGATGAAGGAGACACCCGATCACGTCATCTATTCGTTTCGGCATTCATTCGAAGATCGCATGAAAGAAGGTCATATCGACTTCGAACTTCGGACGCTGATCATGGGTCATGAGATTAAGCGTCCGGAGTACGGAAGTGGCGGTTCCATGGCCTATCGGGCTGAAGCCCTTAGAGGGATTGCGCATCCCTTTCCACCAGAACTCTTCGCGACTTTCGACGCAAAGACCGGCGGCGCTTAAGTTCGTTTTGTTCAAAAATTGCTGTGGCGCGCGCTCTCTGTTCAGCGCGTCGTTTAATTTCAGCGTCAACAATGGAAAACAGCGGCAGGTAAGCCTCGCCGCACGTTGCGACAACTTCCGCCAGCACCGTGTGAGCTTGTTCTAATTCGGCATCTGTTATGGGAGCCGCAAGATCAATGTAAGGCTGGTTTTGCGGCGCGGCGTTCGCCGAAGCGCTGCCTGTTAGGCTTTTGCCCGCGGGGCTCGGTATAAGCTTGTTCATGTTGCGTCTCGTGGCCCTGAGAGCACGCGAACACCTTGAATGACGGTCTATTCTATGAGCTTTGGCTGCTGCGCCAAGGGATACAATACGCTCCACTCGGCGCCTGTTCCGGTAGAGGGCAAATGGCACGCCAAAGCTTTTCCGTTTCCGTTGAGTTCATAGCCAGCTGTGCCGAAGAGCTGTTGGCATTCCTTTAGTGGGAACCGGTTGAGGTTGAATGCGATTTCGTTTTGCAAGTCTTCTTAGATCAAAGCCGGGCCTAAAAGCTTGGCGGGTCATCAAGATTTCCAAAGCCAATGCACTCGTCGGCTTGTTGAAATGATCGGGCTTGCTGATGATTGCCTTAAATTCGAGGATGTCGTCGATCACTTCATGGTAGCTTCAGACTGGTGATGTCCTGAGAACTGGGAGCGGTCTCAAGGGTCCCCCTTGAAGTCTCGTTACAGGCACTTCAAGTCCAAGTGCTGTTCCATGGGATCGAAGTCGCGATCGGCGTGCAACAAATGGTGCGACTTTACGATGCAGAATGTCCCGATAAGGACGTCGATAGTCTTGCGCACGGTGAGGCCTTTTGATCGAAGCGCCCGGTAGTTTTCGGCGCTGCGAATGGCGATGTCTTTCCCCACCATGTCAGCGTAGTAAAGGTCGGCTAGCGCGTTCTTGGCTTGGGCGTACTGCCGATCATCACGAAAGCCCTGCAGGATTTCTGTGAGGATCAGATCACCGATGAGAACTGGCTCTACACCAAGGATCTGATCCAGCTTGGCCGTTTGCCGGGTGTCTTTATCGTTGAAGAAGTCGATCCAGACCGAGCTATCGACCACGATCATCTGTCGGACCGCATCTGCTCCAAGTCGCCGTCCCAGCTGAGCGCACCGCGAAGGTCTTTCAGGCCAGCTTGCTTGCGGGTTTGTACGAGCAATTTGAGCCCGGCTTCGACCGCCTCTTTCTTGGTCTTATAGTCGCCGATTTTTAGCGCCTCGGTCATCAACGCATCGTCGATTTCAATATTGGTACGCATCTCGCCCTCATGTGTATATTTTCACTTTCTATACACATATTCTGAGGTTGATGCAATTAGTGGTGAATTCGTCGCCCCAACGAGTCGGAAACTAAAGCCGCTCAGCAGTAAGGGCAGTTTTCAAGTCTGGCTGGCCCACCTAGCCTATCAGGATGGGACCAGCGCTCTCGCCGGTACCGGTTCTCTACTCCCTTGCGGCCGTAACCGCGCCTAATCGCAACACGGTCACTGCACAGAACACTAAGAATGTCAGCGGCAGCGCCATTTCAATAATGGGCGTCTGACCAACACGAAGCTGAAGCGCGGCCGGAGCGGTCAGTGGAAACCATGACAGCAAAGGCAGCAAAATATCGGAGCCTGTGTTTTGCGCCCATAATGCGATCGGCGCTGGTGCGACCGCGATCAGAGTCGCCGGGCCGGCAAGCGTCCGCGCCGCAGCCGCCGTTTTAGCGCGTCTCGCCAATAACAACACCGAGGCCGCGTAAAGGACATAACCAGCCAGCGCGCCAATTAGAAAAACAAGAAGTCTTGATGGCAGTAAGAGTTGTCCCGCGACATCCAGCATAGCTGAAGACAATGCTGGATCGCCAGCAATCGCCAAGCCCGAGATCGAAAGCGCCCCAACAATGCCCCATGGAAAAGCAAGTGCTGCATACGCGCCGCCAATGCCCAATAGTTTTCCGACGAATATGTCGCGAGGATCATCACCCAAATGGGGTTTACCTCTGCTGTCCGTCAAATAGGCTGTCGTCAACGCGTAGCTCGCCGCCGCTCCCAGAGCGCCGGTCGCAGCAGCAAGCAATATTGTCACAAGGTGAAGGAGCGATGCGCCAAGCGACATCGGTTCGCTAACAGTTGCAGACTGTCTCACGCGTTCAACAGATATGGTATAGCCCATATTCGCCTCGACGACCGCTATGTGCAAAAGATCCATCATGTATATTGGGGCAGCGTCTGTTGTCAGATGAATCGAGAGTTCGCCGTCATCATTTGATCGAATAATTGCACGCGCGCCGATTTCAATAATTGACCCGTCAATAACAACGTGACCGTTCTCAAGCGTTGACCCTGCTACTGGGATCCATAGTCCGGCTTGTGCATCCCGAAGTTCTGTCTGCGGTACATCTGGACCGATGTAATGGCGTAATCCTGCGACTACGCTTTCCTCGGGCAAGTCAAATTGTGTTTCGACAACAAGGGCACGCCGCGGATCAGCAGAGCTCCAGAGCGACATAAGGGTAATCGCAAAGATAAAAAGCAAAAGCGGCGCGAGAGCTGCAAAGCGATAGCCCCAAGACCGCATGATCGCGCCGGCCTCTTCCAGCGCGATCCCAGCGATCCGCCTGTGCTCGCGCTTCATTCGAAGTAGGGCTTTTTGCGTGGGAATGTGTTCCGCCTGACCTCAGCTTCCAGATTGCTTAGGAAACGGAGCCGAGCCTCTTTGTCTCTCAACTGTTCCGTACACTCTATAACGCGCATCGCGAACAGCATGTCGTTTCTGACCGTTTCCTCCAGCTCATGATCTTCAAGAGATCTTGCAGCCGGATTTAAAAAGGTGCCAGGAGACACACCAAACAAATTAGCCGCTCGACACATTTGAGCCGGCATCATTTCCCGTCTACCCGTCTCGTAGTTTGAAATGACGGTCCGATCGCCATAGCCGAGTAATCTGGCAACTTCCGACTGTGATAGGTCAGCCATTTCTCGGCTCACCTTCATCGACAATCCAATTTTGCGCCGCAACTTTCCTTTTTCGGGGAGCGGCGCATCACACCGTTTGGGCATAGCTCATCCCCCCTTAGAAGGACTCAACTATGAGTTACATAATATAGACTGGCAATAGCTTTTCACTATTTTCACGCCATTCACACCCAAAATTCCCGTTATAGGACAGGTAGTTACGTAACTATTCGCTTGAGACGCTAATTCCCTGGCTAATTTCATCGTCTGTCCACTCAGCGAGCGCACAAATAGCGCCGTGAACAGCCATCGTATAATTTGCGTGAGGATAATCAGATGCTAGGAGCTTTGCGACAATGGCGTCGAGTGCTGGCTTTTCATCCAGAGGTAGACGAACAGACGCTATCTTTGGGGCTTTGGCCCAGGGGGCGTCTGGTGAACAGCAACCTGATTTGAGTTTGTCGACGATATCGTCCGGATCGACCAAGGAAACCGCAATCCGCGCGACGTGACTCGGGTAACAACGCTTAGAGCTTAGACAGAGCACGCGACCATACAGGCTTTTAAGCGTCGTTTGGAATTCGGGTTCGTCGATGAGTTTTACTTGTCGAGTTTTGTTATCCATCCGCCGCCCCGTCAGTCCTTGTTGAGAACCGATATCATAGTTAATCGGATTCTGCGCGGGGAATCGAAGGAAAATCAGACGCGCTGTGGGTGATTCAATTGACTGAAGGCTTCTGAATTGAGGACAGATGTAAAAAGTGAACGTGTCGGATTGACACTTTGGGGTTTCAATACGTCACGTTAACGATAGTGGAGAACTTCGCTTGAGCACGGAAGTAGTTCAGTTTCGCGCCCAATCAATATGACTTAAGTATATTTGAAGGTGTCATATTGAAAACATGGTGACAATACGCCTCCACTACACTTCCTAATTACTTCATTGCCTACGAATAATATTTGGATTTGGATTTCTCCTGAGGCGGCGATCCCCGTCGCCTTTCAAGCAAAGGAGATAATCCATGAACCCAAATATGCTCTCCCTACAGAGCGAACAGAGGGTGCAATGGGCGGCGTTCGCAATGCTCACCGCTTTCGCACTTCTCTATGTCGCGGCGGCCCCCGCCTTCGCGGGCGCTGACACGACCTTCGACACGGCTGTCACCACAGTGTCCGGTTATATCAACGGCTCGGCGGGTAAACTCGCTGCCCTGGTATCGCTTGGCTATGGCGTCATCCGTATGGCGACCAGTGGTTGGTCCCTCGGACATGTTGGCGTTCCCATCGCCGTCGGCACAGCTGCCGGCATAGGCGGTCCGATCGTCCAGTCCTCGGTCACCGCACTGATCTAGCCCAACCCTTTCAATCTTTAACCAAAGGAGCATGATTGAACACGTCTTGAATGAGCAAACGACCGGTCCGGGACAGGCAGAACGGACCGACGTCGCCAACAAGACCAATCATCAGACTTAGATATGGCGCAGGCAGACCGCACCCGTATTCCAGCAACCCTCGATGATCCAGAAAAGCTCGCCTTTTGGACCGTGGACGAATTCATCGTCCTGATTGGCGGCTTCATGATCGGCATTCTTTTGTCGAGGTTTGTTGAAGGCATTATTGCCGGGTTCGTCGGTGTCTACGCCCTTAAGAAATTCAAGCGCGGCGAAAGCCTGAACCTGCTTCGCTACGCGCTTTATTGGATAGCGCCCTCAGGTCTTTTTTCCTTCGAGCGGACGCTCCATTCCTACAAACGCGATCTGGCGGGGTAAGTCATGGACCAGGCTGTTTCCTATTCACGTTTAAAAACGACGATCCGTCAACGGAACGTGCTTGCGGTCGTCACTCTGATCCTCGCGCTCTCAGTACTGCTGCTGACTTATTTCGTCACGGCGCGGGAAACGCGCGTGATCCTAACACCAACGCTGCTTTCGGACACGGCGATTTCATCAAACAAGCCGAGCCCTGAATATATGGAACAGGTCACCCGCGATATGGCGGGGCTGTTCCTCAATCGACATCCTCACAATCTCTCTTACTTTAGGGGGAACATCTTGCGCCTCGCACACCCAGCGACGCATGGCGAAATCGAGGCGGCTCTTTTGCAAACCGAGCGCCGATTGATCGCCACAAAAACCTCGACTGTTTTCTACCCTGAAGAAATCTTCGTCGATCCGGTCACTCTCTACTCGGAGATACGCGGCGAATTGCACACCTATCTCGGTCCCGAAAGGGTTGCATCCGAGAAGAAGATCTACGCCGCCGACTGGCGCTTCGACGCGATGCGACTTTGGCTTGAAGACTTCTATCCGATCACCGCCGATGACGCCCAAGCGCCAACGGCTCCCTTCACCCAAGCACAACAGGAGGCGCGAAACTGATGCGCATTCGCTCAATGATTTCAATCGCGCTGGTGAGCAGCTTGATGATGGGCACAGCCAACGCCCAGCAACTCATAGAGGCCGATGATGGCGGCGTCGTGTCCGGCTATGTCAGCGCCAAAGGAATCACCCGGCTCACATTCACGAGTGATGCGGCGGCCTCTGTCCAAATGTCTCAAGGCGGGGATGGTCCAGGGTTTTCGATCAGCCAGGAACAGGAGACCGGTGATCTTTATCTAACGCTTTCACGCGATCCCCGCCGCGGCGAGAGCACGGGCGCTGCAAGCTTTTTTGTTACAACTCGTGAAGGCTTTACTTATCAAATGGAGCTGGCCGCGCGGAATACCCCGTCCACTCAAATCGAAATCCGCAATCCCGACATCACCGTGCGCCGCGCAGAAATGGCAGCCGCTGACCGGCCCATGGATGACAGGGTGGTCAGTCTCACCCGCGCCATGTGGAATAGTGCGTTGGCGGATGGTTTCAAAGTCAGGCGACCGGTCCAACGCGAACGCGTCGCGGGATCTCTGAGACTTGCCGTGCGCGCGATTTACGAAGCGCCGGATCTGACCGGCCGCATTCTGTCCGTACGCAATCCCTCGCGTGGCCAAGTCGCCGTCTCAGAAGCGTCGTTTATGGCGCCCGGCGTTCTCGCGGTGACTCTGCAAGGGCCGCGTACGCTTGATGCCGGGCAATCTATGACCGTTCTCGTGATCGACAGGGTTTCCACTGAAGGAGATCGACCATGAGTGAGGAAAACCAAACCCGCCGGAAGTACCAGCGCTATGGCTTGATGGCGGCTGCCAGCGTTGCCGTCCTCGCCGCTGGCGTGTGGGTCTTCTCCGGGGATGATCAAGATAATCAGAGCCGCGCCGAAGACTTGCGCAAGCGCCGAGCCATGACGGACGTGATCAATCCGCCTGGTATGGCGGATGACTTTTTGTCGGAAACAGGCACTCGGCTTGCTGCAATTGAGGGCGCGGTCACCCGGCTGGAAGAATCCAATCGGCGGATGCAGGAAGCCATTCGCACAAAAGATTTAGAACTCGCAGCGACGCGCGCCGATCTTCAACAAACCCGAGACAGCGCCAATGCCATGATTGAAGATATGGCGGTCCGTGTCGCTGAAACTGGGCCAGAACAAACGCCGGCACCCAATTTAAGTTCCGTTCCATATAATTCCGTCCAAGGCGCGCCGAACCCTGAAAATTCTGCCGTCGGCGATCCATTCGGACGGCGGGGCGTCGTCGCGGGACCCGTCGCGGCGCCCCAACCTTCTTTAATTGAGGCCGCACCCGATCCCCGCAGTGTGCAGATCATTTCCTTTGAGCCAGCGACGGCTTCTTTTGAAACCGGTGTTCTCGAACCGGCAATCTATAATACGGACCGCGGCGATTACGTTCCGCCAAACGCCTATGCTGAAGCCCATGTGATCATGGGCGTCGACATGTCGACGGGGGTGCGCCTGTCGGCTGATCCAAAACCGGTTCTTCTACGCATCACGGGGCCAGCCTATTCTGTTCTCGAAGGCGGTCGTCGTTTGGACGTGGATATCAGCGGCTGCCTCGTCAACGGCGCAGCCCATGCCGAACTTGCCAGTGAGCGCGTTTATGTTCGCCTTCAAAAGATCACATGTGATCGCGGCGACGGTGAAGTCGCCGAAAGCCAAGTGGAAGGTTATGTCGGCCAGCTCGGCAAAGTCGGCGTGCGTGGCCGGGTCGTCAGCCGTGAAGGCGATATTGTTTCAAAGGCGCTTGCAGCCGGTATCCTGGGCGGCTTCGGCCGTGGTTTGTCTCGTAACACAGATCAAGTCTTTGCCGCAGGCACCGGCGGCGCCTCAACCGTTATCGGCAATGAACAATTATCGGCTGGCGAAATCGCTGCTGGCGGACTTGGGGAAGGTCTAGCGACCGCTGCCGACACCGTCTCTGAATACCTAATCGAGCGGGCGGAACAATATCAGCCTGTCATCGAAATGCCGACCGGAATTGATGTGGAAGTTGTCTTCCTCTCCGGCTTTTTTGCCCGGGGGACAGAATGAGCGCGTTAGGATTTCTCTTTCTCGGTTCGGGCGTATTCGGATGCGCGCTCTATGCCTTGCTCCCCCACCTGCAGGAGGCGCGCGCAACTGCGCCGCTGTCTCCTTTGCCCCTCCAAGGGACGCGATTCCGTCTCCTGCAGGTCCCTCTTTGCCTTTTTCTCAAAGCGTTTGGAACGCCAGTGTCTCATCCACCGGCAAACGTGATGCGAGCATTCCATCGCGGCGCCACGCTTGTCGCCACCACGGAAACAGAGGCGTTTCGGAGGGTGACATGGCAGCTCTAAAGCAGTCTTTCCGAGCTTTGAGCCAGGATCAAAGGCTCGGTCTCATCGCCGTGTTCGCGCTCGCTGAATTTATTAGCATAATGATCGGTTGTGGCATTGGGTCCTGCTTCGGATCCGATAACGTTTTGCGGTTGCAAGGGGCTGGCTTCGGCGCGGCCGCTGGATTTGCCGTTGCAGCCGTCGCCATCGCGTTTGTCATTCGAATTGTGGCCGATGACTTAACCGGCAATCCCAATCCAACACGAGAAAGCGAGGTCCGTCATGCGGCTGAGTGAAGTCAATATCGAACCCAAAAGCCTCATTCGGTCGGGCGCACTATTGGGGATTGGTCTAGTCGCGGGAGCATTGCTCCTTAGTCCGAATACAAACGAAGCGTCAGCTCAAATGGGCAGCGTCCAAACCGCCGAAGCCTTTGCCGAACGCTTCCCAGAAACGGTACCGGACAGTTTGGACTGCAATGGGTTTGGGCCGCTTTGCCAGGTGGTGGCAGGCAAAACGGTTTTCTATGTGGACCCGGACGCCCGTCATGCCTTCATCGGCCGACTCTACGATCTCGACGCCAAGCAGGATCTCACAGAAGCGACGTTGATTTCGCTCCGGCCGCCTGAAACAAATGAGGCAGATACTCCCATTTTAGCCAATGCAGCGACTTGGGACACGCTCCCCTTTGAAAGCGCCATTCTGCGCAATCGCGGCGGTGCTTTAAAGGTCGCAGTCTTTTCCGATATCAATTGTGGCTATTGCAGAAATCTCTCTGCATCACTCCGCAGTGCGCCTGACATTGAGGTGAGTGAATTCCTTGTCGGCATGGCGGGTTCCGCCGACGCGAGTAGACGCATTGGATGCGCAAATGATCCAGAACGCGCGCTCGAAACCTACTATGCGACCCGCGCTGTTCCGAGTGCGGACTGTGATCACGACATTGTATTGGCTGCCCAAACAGCGGCGCGTCGCCTTGGCACCAAAATGCAAGGTACTCCGACTTTCGTCCGCCCCGATGGGGCTGTGACCTCCGGCTTTCGCGACATCAACAGCCTGCGGAGCTGGCTTGAAACGCCAACCGCACCAGATCGGGAGACTTCCCAATGAAGACGCATATCATATCAGCTATTGCAGTGATGGCTCTGTCCGGGTGCGCGAGTGCCCTCAAGCTTGAAAACGTTGCTGGCACCTGGAGCTGCCCACGCATCGACGGTGTTTGTGCTGACACATCAGCCATCGATGCCGGGCTCACTGACCGCGCAGCCACTGGCAGTGCCATTGTCGGTGTCGGCGAAGCCGTCGGCGCTCAGTTCATGACAATCAGCGCTGAAGGTGAGCGGGCCTACCAACCGATCTCAACCTTGGCGCGGACGATGGATGAAGTTGCCCGCATTGTGCTCGCACCGACAGTTGATAGTAGCGGGCATTATCATGGCGCGCGCGAACTGTTTGCTGTCATGAAAAATGGCTCATGGGTTGAGACGCCAGTTTCACCTGAGCCTGCGACGGGACCTGCACTTCTTACCCAACCTAAGAAATCCAATGACACTGAGCAGGTAAAAACAGATCCCGCTGATGAGCGCCCCAGCGAAACTGCATCACTTTCGAATAGGACGGTAACATCTCATCGCCGGGTCGTGACTAGAACGGCACCACCGACGCCAACACTCTCGCCGCGGGCTCCACGGCTTGCTGAGGCTGACGATGCGCAGTGAGCCGAAATCCGACCCCCTAGGCCTGATCAATAGGCTCGGTGCGGCGCTTACCGGCGAGGGTTCGTTGTTTGACGGCGTGCGACGTGAGACGAGCCTCGACCGGCTGTCGGAAATGCTGCCCTATAGGCTTTTTGATACGGAAGACGGGCTTTATCTAAACGCCGCCTCGACGGGTTGGATTTTGGAAATCGTTCCCTTTTTAGGTGCTGACGATACGGTAATTGGCGTGCTGTCGGAAATGTTCTCTGACGGCATCCCCGACAATGCCCATTTGCAGATTATCACATGGGCGAGCCCGCGCATTGGGCCTGTCCTTGATAAGTGGGCGACGGCGCGCGGCGGTGAGGCAGGCGTCTTCAAAAAACTTGCTCTGCACCGCGTCGCTCATTTACGCGCTGGCGCCTTTGATTCCCTTTCCAAACATGCGCCCTTCCTGACGCGGCATTTCCGGGTATTTTTGGCCCTCGGCGTTGAAGGCGACGCAAATGCTGACGTGCGCGAACAATTGGTGGCGCTGCGCTCTAATGTGGCTCAAGCGCTGAAAAGCATGGGCGTTGCTTCTCGCGCAGTAAATCCAGACGGGCTGATCCGAACGCTCGATGACATCCTCAATCCACAAATTGGCGTTGCCCGATCTGAAGCGCGCTATGACGAAGCTGAGCTGATCGACCGACAAATCGTCCGACCCGACACAAGTGTGCGCGTCGAAGCCGACCGGCTTTTGTTTGAGACAATATCCGTCGCAGACCACTCGCCATTTGAAGACCCAAGCGCGCCGGGCTTGGAGAATTATCAAACGCAAAAATTCGATGTGCGGGCGTTTTCAGTGCGGAAATTTCCCGAGCGCTTCCATCAGGGTCAGATGACGGCCGCCATCGGGCATTTACTCAATGATCAATTGCGTCTGCCATGCCCGGTCCTGTCTTGCCTTGCGATCTGTTTCGGCTCGAAGGACAGCACCGGCGATCTAGTCGGCGCAAAATTTGGCCGCGCTGAACAACAGGCGGGCACCAATATGGTCCGCTTCCTCCCCGAACTGAAAGAAAAAGCAGAAGACTGGAAATGGGTGCGCGACCGCTGCCGCGATGGCTCTCGCTTGGTGCGCGGCGGGTACTTTCTGATGACGTTTGCTCGCGAGGGCGAAGCAGATGCCGCCGAACGCGCCGTGCGTTCGATCTATCGCGGCATGCAATGGGAACTGACCAAGGACCGGTTTGTGACGACACAAACGCTTGGCGCGTGCCTGCCGCTGACCCTGGCTGACGGGCTCGGCAGCGATCTTCAAAAACTCCGCAGGCTTCGGTTTCTGGTCACCGATACGTGCGTTCAGGTTGCGCCGTTGCAAGGCGAGTATCTTGGCATGGATCGACCGGATTTAATGCTTGTCGGCCGCCGGGGCGGACCTTTCTACTGGTCGCCCTTCGGCAATCAGGGATCGGGCAATCATAATGTGTCGATCATTGGGTCATCCGGGTCCGGTAAATCGGTCTTGATGCAGGAATTGGTGACGGGTCTGCGTGGCGGCGGTGCGGCGGTGACTGTCATTGATGACGGTGAGAGCTTCAAACACATGTGCGAAGCGCTTGGCGGCAAGCACGTCAAATTCACGCTGCAAGACAATATCTGTCTCAACCCCTTTTCGCTTCTCGATGAAAGCAAAGCCAAAGCCGATAGTGATTATGCGGCCGAAAGCCTGACGCTGGTCCGGGCCATGATCGAGCAGATGGCCAAAGGTGAAGAACTGGCCTCAGCTGAAGAACGCGGGCTTATAGACGGCGCGGTTTCTGAAGTCTGGAAAACCAAGGGCGGCGAAGGCGGTGTCGATGATGTGGCCGCGGCGCTGGAAGGAGACGAAGATAAGCCCTCCCGCGAAGGCACCAAGCTCTCCAATGCCCTGAAGCCCTATACGTCGGCCGGACTTTTCGGCGCGTTCTTTAATGGCGAAGCGACGCTGACCATCGACAATCCACTGATCGTTTTTGAGATGAAGGATCTCGAATCCAAGCCAGAGCTCCGTTCGGTTGTCATGCTGGCGCTCATGTTTCTGATCAATCAGCGCATGATGCGTGATCGGTCTGAGAAGATGGCGCTGGTTATTGATGAGGCCTGGTCGCTGCTCGGCAAAGGCGCGGCCGGCGACTTCATTGCAGGCTTTGCCCGGCGGTGCCGAAAATATGGCGGCGCGATCATCACCGGCACCCAGGGTATCGATGACTATTATCGCACCGAGGGTGCTCAGGCGGCGTTTGAGAATTCCGATTGGGCCATTGTTTTGAGGCTGAAGGCCGAGGCGGTCGCGCAAGTCGTCAAGTCTGAGCGCTTGGCCGTTGATGAGCACACGGCTGATATCATCCGTTCGCTGTCGGTATCAGCGGGCGAGTATTCCGAAATGCTGATCATGGGACCGAATGGCAAGCATGTCGGGCGGTTGGTGCTCGATAAATACTCCGTCACCTTGTTTTCCTCCGACGCCAAGACATTCGCTGAGATTGAAGCATTGGAACGCCAGGGAGTGTCGGCGGAAGACGCCGTGGAAGCCGTTGCTTTTGGCCAGTCTCCAAACATGGGGGTCGCCCATGCAGCGGAATAAGTTGCTTCAACTCATCGGCAAAGTGCTTGGTGAAACGGTCCATGCTTTTCTATTGGCGCTCGGCCTTATCACCGGCCTAGTTCTGCTCCTCAACGGGTTTGATGCCATGTCGGCCGCACATTTTGCGGAGAATTTCTTCAGTCGCATGACCAGCGCCGAAGGCGCGATGGCATCTCGATATGTCTGGATGCTGACGGGCCTCACCTTCGGGCTGACGGCCCTCATCCTGCTCGCGCGCTTCATCGACAGAACACCCATGTTAAAAAGGAGCGCGCCATGAGCGAGAGTCCTGTCCCCGCCATTGTCCATCGCCAAATCGATGAAAAATCCAAACGCCTTCTCATTGCAGGCGTCGGGCTTGCGCTGACGTTTAGTCTGACGGCGCTGGTATCGACGCTTAAACAGGCTGAACCGCCGGTTTTCATTGCCGTGTCCATGAAAACGCTGGTTGAGGATCATATGGCCTCGACCATTGGCCGGAATATCAGCGCTGCCGAAGCGGAGTTACGCACCGCGGAATTCTCTCGCTCATTGGATGTGGCGATTTCAGAATTTGCCTCTGAAGACGGCGTTGTTGTGCTCGCGGCAGAGGCAGTGGTCGGCTCCAATATTCCCGACTTCACGTCGGAGGTGCGGACGCGCACTCGGCAACTGACCGAGCAAATGGCTGCCGCCAGAGGCGCTAGCCTCCCAACAATGGGAGACACGTCGGGCATAGAGGCGATCTATGACGAGATGATCGCCGAAACAGAAGCGATGTCGGCGCAGCTACGTCCACCGCAAGTCACTGATGGGAGGGCGCAATGACGGCGCTCCCACTTAATCGATCTCACCTCAACCGCGGTTGGCGACGTCTCGCAATCGCCGCCGCTGCCCTCGGGGCCGTGATGGGTGTCAAAGCCACCCTCGATTGGGATCGAGGGTGGTACGTCTCAATCAATTGGACGGAAAGCCTCCCTTATTGGGCTTTCAAGGTTGATAAGACCCGCGAGCCGAAAGTTGGCGATTTCGTCGAATTCTGGCCGCCGGAAAATCCGTACTATGACGGCGTTGCCTTCATAAAACGCGTTGTGGCGGGACCTGGCGATATGGTCCAGTGCGAAGGGCGCGCCTTCTTCGTGCGCGATGTCCAAATCGCTCTCGCAAAAGAAGTAAGCCAGGCAGGTGATCCGTTGACGCTGGGTCCCTGCGGTGTCGTTCCAGACGGGCACTTTTTTGTCGTCACACAACACCAAGACAGTTTTGATTCAAGATATGGGGAGATCGGCCATGTTCCGCGCGAGCGTGTGCGCGGCGTTGCTATTCCTCTGCTTTGAGGCAGCGCTTGCAAAAGACTTAGGTGTCAGGGGGGAGACGTTCCCAGTCTCCGAGCCCGACTTGTTTGACCAGATCGCCGCCAAGTTCGGGGATTTGCAAGAGGCGGGCGAGGTCGACCGCATCAATCAACGCCTCCGAGATCGTGCTATCGCTGCAGCCGAGCGCCCGCCTCGGGTTGATGGGATCATCCGTACAGAAAGCCCGCGTGCCTTTCACTACGATCCAACGATCGTCCTCAAAGAAGACATCGCGACGCCAGACGGGACCATCATTGCGCGGGCTGGCGAGACATTTAATCCGCTCGACTATACGCCAATGCAGCAAAGGATGATCTTCTTTGACGGCGACGATCCTGAGCAAGTCGCTTGGGCAGAAGCACGACTTGCGAACGTCGACGTCCTTGTTTCACCCATCTTAATCGGCGGCCCAGTCCTCGAAATTACCCGCCAGTGGGAGCGCCAAGTCTTTTTTGACCAGGGCGGCAAGCTCACCGGTCAATTCGGCATCACCCAAGTCCCCGCAGCGATCCGGCGCGATGGCGACATGCTGCTTATCGAGGAGCTGGAGCCATGATCCGTAAACTCATCCTCGCCCTTTCTTGCTTTGCGTTCATTATATCTACGCCTGCAAGTGCGCAGGCCCCTAAATGCGGCGGGACCTTCGTCAATCCCATCACAGATATTTGCTGGTCGTGCCTCTTTCCCATTTCACTGGGGGCAATCCCGGTTTGGCCCTCCGGGCGGCCCGATACGAAGAACCCGGCAAGCCCGATCTGCGTTTGCCCATGGAACCTGCCGCCCTTTTTCCGGGTGGGACTGAGCGTCGGTTATTGGGAACCAGTGCGCCTCATGGACGTGACTAAGAAGCCCTATTGCTTCACCAATCTCGGCGGCACGCGGATCGATCTCGGTCTCAGCATTGGCGGCAAGGCGCAAGGCCAGTCTGACAATGACGACGATACCGGGTCCTGGCATGTCCATTACTATATGTACCCGCTAATCTATTGGCTCGAATTGCTGACCGATTTCGGCTGCATGCAGGTCGCGGACTTCGATCTTCTGTATCTCACCGAAGTCGATCCGCTCTGGAATAATGATGAGCTCAGCTTCCTGATCAATCCGGAAGTCGTGGTCTTCGCCAATCCCATTGCGCAAGCCGCATGCGCCGCGGACTGCGTGGCCGCATCAGCGCATTTGCCAATCAATGAGCTTTTCTGGTGCGCCGGTTGTCATGGGTCGATGTACCCGATGGATGGAAATATCGCTGCTGAATACGGGCACGTCCAGGGGGCAAGTCTCGCAGCAGAGCGCTTCCTCTTCAAACTGCACCGCCAAGGCATCGCCTGGCAGCATTCCGGCTCCGGCTTTGTCTGCTCAAACTGGCCGAACCCGATGATCAAAAAGTCGGAGTACAGATTGCAGCTGGTAAACCCGGTTCCGAATGTGGCGGGGCGTTGGGCCTGTCCGACGATTGGGGCGTCGAACGTCCTCTACGAAATCGGCAAGACAATTCCGGTCATTGGTGAAGATTACGGCTTTCTCATTTGGAAAAAGGAGAATTGCTGTGTCCTGTAAGCACCTGATATTACTTGCTATTATTTCTTATTTTCCAGGCGCTTCATTAGCACAGCAAGCGGGCGATGTCGATCATGCCGCGATTGAAGATGCCGTTCGCGGTGCAGAAGCCGACGCGGCCGATTTCGCGGCCTCTGTTGCGGCTCGGGCGGAAGCTTATGCCGACGAAGCACTTGCGCTCACTGACAGCGTCAATGCTCGTCTGCGTGATATGGAATGGCAGCCGGACGGATCGGCGATTGATCTCGGCGCCATGTTGCAGTCCGCGCCGCAAATTTCTGAAGCAAGGGATGCCGCCCCGCCGCCCGTTGGTGTGCTGATCTTCGCCAGCTTCGCCATGCCTGAAGACGCATTGCGGGCGCTCGTCCTGGACGCAAAGTCGGCGGAAATCCCTGTCGTGTTGCGCGGGTTTGCGGGCGGCTCGCTAACGGAAACGGCCAGAAAAATGCGCAATATTCTAGGCGACGATCCTGACAATCACGCCCTTGGCGGCGTTCTGATCGATCCCCGCGCCTTCCGGGTTTTCGACATCGTTGATGTTCCGGTGTTTGTGGCGACCGATGCGCCATTGCCGGACTGCGACGGCCTAGATTGCTCTGCGCCCGCGCCAGCCCATGACCGTATCGCGGGAAATATGTCGCTCACTGCGGCGTTAACGGCGCTCGCGACTGAGGGCGACAATGCCAAAGACAAAGCGGGCGCCGCTCTTGATCGGTTGGAAGGCGCGCCATGACCCAGGAAACGCTTTTCTGCTCAGCAGGCATTTGCTGTCTCATTATGATTTTGGCGGGTCTCACTGTCTGGTGGCATTCCCATATGAAATGGCCGGCGATATCGGCAATGGGTCAAACCATGGCGGGCGCCGCATTCATGGCGCTGATATTGGTCGTGCCGGGCGTCGCCAATGCGCAAGACGAAATGAGCCGTGACGAGGCGAAAAGCGAAGCTGAGGATTTGGCGGCAGGTCTTGAGTCACAAATCGAGGGCGGAACCGCCCAGAGCGTCAATGGCGATACGGTACCGGGTTTTGTCACCGATGATCCGTCCGAGACCGTTCACTATGACAATCCTGCGGGTCTGGAAAGCGCTGGTTTAGCGGCATCACTCACCAATGAGAGCGCCACCTTTGTAACGGATAGCATCGGGTCGCGGCCGATTGTGACGTCAACAGAACTTGCTGAATGGACCGGCAATGGCCTTGCCATTGAGGGCGATGCGCAGGCCATCGTCACGGAATATGGCGGGACGTATGGCGACTGCACCACAACTGTCTCAGGCGGCACAGCGGGCACGGAGTATCGATACAATTGCAATGAAGGGGAAACCCTTCTGGAATTCAGCGACACCTGTGACATCCCGCTCAACATCACGTTTGAAGAAGACTATGTGTATCGCTGCACCTGGAACTGGATCGCGAATGGCGGGACATATGCCCCGAACAGCGATTGCGAACCGCTCTTCTCCGATGCGACCTGCGGCAACTGGACCTATATCAGCGGAAACCTCTGCCTCGCCTATGAGCCCTGGGATTGCCCCTATGGCAGCACGGATTTGGTCCTGGAAACGACCTGTACTGACCCAAAGCCGGGTTTGACGCCCGTACGCACCATTCAAGGCGATCCGATTGACACCTGGGATCGTGCGGCCTGCGATGTAAAAGAGGCCGATCCGCATTGCACGTTCCTTAGCGAGGTCTGCGTCGAACCTGCGGGGACGCGCCTCATCGGCGGTCAATCGATCACCCGCGACTGCTGGCGCTATGAACGCACTTATGAATGCGCAGCACTTGGCGGTGTGACCGATGATTGCGACGTTCCACCCGACTGCGTCCTAGAAGCGTCAACCTGCCTATCGAGCGATGAGGATACCGGCGAATGCCGAACCTATGAGCACACTTATGTGTGTGCATCGGCTGGGTCGACTGGCGGCGCCGTTGGGTACTGCGAAGATGATGTCTATTGCATCGACGGCGACTGCGAAACGATTACCCGCCCGCAAAACACTGAATTCAGTCAAGCAGTGTCCGCGCTATCTATTCTCGGCGAGCTTCAGAATGATGTTGACCAGGCCACCCTCGAAATCTTCCCCGGCGAATATGCCAAATGCGACAAAGCCGTCGCGGGTCTCCAGAATTGTTGCTCCAACGACGGCTTCCTTATTTCGATCGGATTTGGGTGTTCAGCGGATGATAAAGCGCTCGCTGATAGGCAGGCCGCCGGGCTTTGCCATTACAATGGCACCTATTGCTCCAAGAAGACACTGTTTGGCATCTGCCTGAAAAAGCGCAAAACGTTCTGTTGCTTCAACAATAAGCTTGCTCGGATCATTCATGAGCAGGGTCGCCCGCAAGTCGGTCGTGACTGGGGCTCGGTCAAATCTCCCGATTGTTCCGGGTTCACCGTCGCTTTGTTCCAGATGCTTGATCTCAGCGTCATAGACTTTTCCGAGTTTTACAATGACGTCCTCGACGGGTTCTCGGGACCCGATACCGACGCCGCCACCGCCGCCATCATTACAAGGATAACTGATAGTTATGCGTGCCCGCCAAATTGCTAGCGGCGGCTTGGCCGTCATGCTTCTTGCGTCTAGCGCCGCCGCGCAGGAAGGGGCGCGCGCACCGGACCCGTTCTATTGTGGGGAGCGTGATCTCGGCCGGTACTTCTATTGTGATCCAGAGAAGCAGCAGCGTGAGAAACAGCCAGAGCCGGTCATCGAAGTTACCCCGCCGATCTCCGCCCGCGATGAGGTTGCTGCGATAAGAGACGAGCTTGAAGAGCTTCGGGCTGAAGCCGTGCTGCGCCCAACCCAAGAAAGCGTTGCCGCTTACATACGCTTTCAACGGGAACAATTGGATCGTGCAGGAACGTTTTCGGATGTCTGGCGCCGGGCTCTTTGGACCGATCCGAGCCTCGATTACAATCTTGAGCGGCCGGTGAGCGGCATCTCCAAACGGGCTTGGCTCGATGCGCGCAAGGAAGATCGTCAGGCGCTCATGGCGTCGCTCAATGACCGATATGGGCTGTTCTACTTTTACGCTGCGTCGTGTTCAGCGTGTACAGAATTCTCGCCGATCTTGCGGAACTTCGCCGATACTTTCGGCATCGCGGTCAAAGCTGTTTCCATTGATGGCGGCCCCAGTGCGCAGTTCCCGAATGCCGTCGTTGATCAAGGACAGATGGCGAAGCTGGGCCTAGGCGGATCTCGAACACCGGCACTCGCCCTTTTTGATACGGCGACAAATCGCGTAATGCCCGTTGCCTTTGGCGTCGTGGCTCAAAGCGAGCTGGAAGAGCGCATTTTCGTCCTTACCCAAACCAATGCTGGGGAGGATTATTGATGCGTATTTTAGACAATCATGACGTGGAACACGACATGGAGGACTGGATGCGCCGTCATGGTCTGAGACTGGTTCGAGTGTCGGACCAAGAACGCAGCGCCGCGCGTCAACGCCTCTCAAGTCAAGGCGACCCAGCCCGCCGCTGTGCCTTAAGGCTGCTCGCTCTGTGGTCTATTGCGCCGCGCGCATCCAATCATACCGAACTGCCCTTCATCAAAGACATCGGCGATTTCCTTCAAGCAGAGGGTTTTGCCGTCGAGGATCATTGGGGAGAGCGCACTTTTACGCCTGAGGAGAAAACAGAATGAAACAGCTCTTGAGATGGAGCACCTCGCTCCTTGTATCCACCGCGCTTTTGGTTGCGCCGGTCCAGGCGGACGTAAATTCCAAGATGAACGATTTCTGGGACGACATCGGTGTCGCCTCAAACGTCACCGGTCCGTCTAGTTTCCAAGGTCAGCGCGCCGGGTACTACACCCTTGGCAACGTTTACGTGCGTACGCCCCAACGCACCCTCAATCCGGTCAATATTCAGATGCCTGGCTATCGTGCCGGATGTGGTGGTATCGATATCTATGGCGGCGGCTTCTCTTATGTAAATTCAGCCCAGTTGGTCGCGTTCATGAAATCCGTCGCGAACAATGCGGCGAGCTTTGCCTTCCAAGTCGCTCTAGAAACCATCTCACCAGTTATTGCTGAAAAGGTCGGTGAGCTGCAGTCGGTTGCACAACGCATCAATCAATTTGCGATGAATTCCTGTGAGAGCGGCCAATTAGCCGTCGCGGCCGTCTGGCCAAAATCGGACCAGGCCAGCCGTGTCATCTGCGAAGCCTCCGCTTCCCGGCGCGGTCTTTATCCCGATTGGGTGGCGGCGCGCCACGGATGCGGCTCGGAAGGTGACCGGTCGTCGGTACTATCCGGTGCTAGCGCTGACGAGAAAGCGTCGATCCCTCAGAACATCAATATCGCCTGGGATGCGCTAAAGAAACACCCAGTTATATCCGGTGATCGGGAACTGATGCAGTTTCTGATGACCCTGTCGGGCACGGAAATTCTACGCGCCGGGGCCGATGACGACGCCCAACAGCAATACCAATTCTTGCCGTCGAAAATGCTCGATCCCGGCATGATTTCGGCGTTCCTCGATGGCGGCGCGATCGACATTTATCAGTGCGATTCCGATCCTGACGATCGTTGCCTCAATCCCACTGCTGGTGGAACTGTCACAATTGCAGCAGCAGATGGCCTGCGGGCGCGTGTCGGCCAAATGCTAGCCGACATTATGGGGAAAGTCCGCTCTCGGACGGCACTTACAGTTGATGAGCAGCAATTCCTCAATGTGACGTCATTGCCCGTCTATAAGATGATCAATGTCCATGCCGCATATGAGGGCGTGTTCGCAGACCAGACCATTCAGTCCTACGCTGAAATCATCGCCATCGATCTGCTCTACGGGCTCTTCGATCAGTACGCCGAAACACTATCCGAAGCAGGTTCCGTCGCCACATCGGGCGATCGGGATGCGGTCACCAATTGGCGCAACCAGATCATCAAACAACGCGAATTCCTGATCGACTATCAGATCGAAAACAACTCGCGTGTCGAAGTTGTGGAGCAGGTTATTGCGCGGACCCAGGCGATTGAACGCCAACTCGCCGGGCGTCTCTCAAAAGATCTGGCCGACGCGTACCAGTTCTCACGTAACGCGTCTTACTAGGGGGACTGAGAAATGGAAGTTGTCACCTATGGCGGCGGAGAATTTGTCCGGGACATATTGAACGGCGTCGCAGCCCTGGTGGGGCTTGGAAGTTTTGGTTCCGCCATTCGACTATCGCTTCTGCTCGGACTTTTGTTCGTCCTCTTCCAGACAGCTTTCAACTTCAATTTTTGGACGACCATTCGTTGGTTCGTCACAGCACTGATTATTTATCTTTGCCTCATGGTGCCCAAAACCACGGTGACCGTCGTTGATCGGTTTGACCCGGCGCTTCCAGGCGCGACGGTGGCGAATGTGCCGCTAGGCTTGGCGGCGATAGCAAGTTTCACCACGACCGTTGGTGATGAATTTACTGAGCAGACGGAAACCGCATTCTCACTGCCGAACGACTTGGAGTATCAGGAAAACGGGTTCATCTTCGGAAGCAAGATCTTCAAAGACGCCATGTCCTTCCAGGTCACCGATGCGACCTTCGGCGAAAACCTGTCAGGCTTCATTCGCACTTGCGTTTTCTATGATCTGTTAGAGCATCGCTATTCCGTCACAGATATGCGGGAGACGGATGATCTTTGGGCTTTCATCACGACGGTCAATCCGCCCAATCCTGCGCGTTTCTATGAATACGTCACCGGCCCGGGCACTACGGAAGTTCGCTCTTGCGATGTCGCGGCAACGCAACTGGATGCTCTGTGGACGGCCGAAACCAATCGCATAGCGCAGATTTACGGAAAGCAGATTTCGCCAAGTCTAAGTGATGCCGCCGCGCAAGCCCTTGTGCTCAATTCGCTCACGGAAGCGCATGACTTCTTCCTGGGCAGCGCGCGCGCTGCCTCCGACCAGATTCGCCAAGCCACGCTCGGAAATCTCGTTGATAAGTCCGTTCGCGATCAAGGGGCTGAGCTTGGAGCGGACGCTTTATTGGATGCGTATAGCCAAGCACGCACCGAAGCAGAGCAAGGCCGGGCAATCCGTGAAGGCGCGCGATTGGCGGAGCGCTGGGTGCCTCTCTTCCGAACCGTCGCCGAGGTACTGTTTTATGGATTGTTCCCGGTACTGTTCCCGCTTTTCCTATTACCCGAAACCGGCTTCCGCCTCCTGCGCGGTTACGTCAGCGGCTTCATCGTTCTGATGGCCTGGGGGCCACTCTACGTCATCCTGCATAGAATAATGATGGGGACGGCTGGATCGCGCAGCTTGGGCGCGGCCTATACGCCAACCTCAGGTGAGGAAATCACGCTGGTCACGCAAGCTGGCATTGAAGCGGTCCATGCCGATATCGCCATGATCGCTGGCTATATGACTTTGATGATACCTTTCATGGCGGGCGCCATCGGTCGCGGCGCTGGAGCAGCTTTCTCAGGCTTATCGCAAACCCTCTTGCATCCGGCCCAAACCGCGGCGCAGGCAGCTGCCCGGGAAACGTCTACGGGTCAGATCGCTTTGGGCAATACAAGTTTTAACGTTCACCGTTTCAACACGACAGACGGCAATCGCATGGCGACAAGCTCGTTTGTCGACACTGGCGAAGGGTCTTGGAATACGCCTGAAGGCGCACGCATGCGAATGACGGCCGCTGGCGGTTATGTTTACGACGGCACTGGCGCGATCAGCCGGGGCGCAACACGAGTTGATTATTCGGGCGGCTTATCGACCGCGCTACAGAGTGAATCCAGCTGGTCGCTTGAACAACGCGATGCCGCAGCCAGCCGCTCTACCAAGGCCCGGACGGCTTTGGCTCACAACGTCACGGACCTGACCTGGCAAATGAGCCAGGGCAAAAGTTTCGAAGACGTCACTGGATATAGTCAGGACACCCGCATGTCTGAGTCTGCGAACCAACTTATGAGCAATGCAAGCCGTTTTGCTGAACGTTTCGGAGAATCCAGAGAATCCCGGATGGCGCTCGAAGCCTATGTCGCAGCCTCAGCAAGCAGAGGATTCAGAGTCCCGCTTGTTGGCAGGGCAAAGATTGAAGGGGGCGTGAGAGCATCGGCCGCAACCGAGCAGCGCAGATCAGAAATCTACGAAGCCGCAAGAGAAGCCGTGCGAACTGATAATGCCCAAGATACCTATGATGACATAGTCACGACTGCCGATGGCGCACGCGCAGTGGAAGGCGGGCAAACATCGAACTCTTGGCGTGAGGCGTTCGCTGCGAACCTTCAAGAAAGCCAAACAGCGAGCTTGGATCGAGAACGTTTTCAAGCGCGGTCGGATGCCGCGAGACAGCTTGCAAGCCAGGTTGAACGAGAAGGCTCCAGCTTTACCGCCAATTGGGACAATGCGTTTCTTTCCTATATGGCCGAGCAAGATCGCGGGGATGGGAACCCTATCGGATACGCTGAGGCTGGTCGGCGTTGGAGTTCGGGCGAATTGAATGATCGGATGTGGGTCGAAGCCCAGGCACGCGAATTCATTGATGCCCAAGCAGACGGACTTTTAGAAACACCGGATCTTCCTGGTTTCAGAGAGCCGAGCGCAACTCCCATCGCCGCCCCCATCGGGTTTTCGCAAATAGAAGCGGCCGGAGAAGCCTATCGCAGTCAAGCAGAGAGTATTGGCGAAGGTATTTCATATGACGAGGCGCGTCATGAACAGATCGAAGGAACGGCATTTTGGACGGGTCAACGGCACGAAATGTCGGTGGATCGGATGCATGGTGAAGTGGGAAATCTCGCGCAAACGCGCAAGTTTGCTGTTCAATCGCGCGTTCAGGATAGCCGAGATGCTGAATGGGATGAGTTTGCCCGTTCTGATCCAAACGCAATGCCAACGAAGCATGGTGACCTTTGGAGGAAAGGCCGCCGAATTCCCGGTATCGGTCGTCCGGAGGCCAATGGAGCAGCACAACGAGCTGACGAGGAAAGGATGCCTGACAACCAAACTTTCGATAATTCGGACCACTACAGGACAGGCGAAGAACGCCTGTTGGAGGACTAGCGGTTGTTTACCCGTGCATTGTAAGCGTCAGCCATTTTCAATGAGGTCTCGTTCGAAATTCTCATCGCTTTTGTCATGTAACCAAAGAAGGCGAAGCCCACTCCAAATGGTAGCGCTGCTCCAAGCCATAGCGGCCAGTCATAGTGTGCAAAAGGGCCAAGTTCCCTGGTTCCAAATGAAATGTCCTGACCAGTTATTAATAGCAAGAGGCCGACGATCACGCTCAAGACTGCAGCGATCGCGCAACCAATCATTGGCAATCGAACCAACCAAACCCACGCAATACCAAATTTAGCCGTCTCGGCGTTGAACCGATAAGCGCCATCAAGTGACAACTCGATCTGCTCTTTTAGAGCCGGATCGATACCGCCTTCTTTGGCTTGCGCTTGAAGCGATTTTATAAGGTCTGCATCAGTCGTCATGATGGTAAACTAGCATAATTATTCCAAATAATCAGCATTTGAGCGTTACTTAATATCCCTCACCCTAAGCAGAATTATCTTCTGCATAAGAATATAGTTGGTGACTTTTTCGTGTGCGAATATGCGCGGTACGCTAAATTTTAGTACAGCTCAGCCTGACGGCTCCGGTTCTCTGCTAAAACAAAGCAGTCGGCATTCCCAAAACTAACCGCGTGTGCGAACCCGCATTGTAGATTGCAATGCTTGTGTCCTTGCTGCGCTGGTTTGCAGCATTTGTTGAGTTTCCTGAAAAACCGGTGCCCCACCTTTTGGGTCATCGAGCGTTAGCAATACTGCAAACGGCACACCTTCAGCCGGGAATGTCGCTTCGGCACGAACCAAGCTCGTGACTTCTAATCGCCATTCCGAAGATACGCCAAGCATGTCGTATGTTTTTTCATATTGCTTCGCAGGCCACCATTTTAGGCCATGATCAATCAACGCTTTTTCAGGAACAGCAAGTCCGGACCTTTTTGGCAGATACTTTGCGTCTATCTGGTTAGTAAATCGCGGTTCCCCTTTTTTATTTGGTGCGGCCTGGCGTTGTTTGAGGCTCGCCTCTAAATTCACGCGCACGAACTCGGCACCAAATGCTGGATCAAGCGGTGGAGCATAGACCAACGTCATCCGCGCTCTGCCTGAACACGCCCCATTCGAGACGAGACTTTGCGGCCAAGTGAATGGGAACCTCAAAATCACGGGCTTTGTCTCGCCGATTGACAAACGGCTCTGGAACAGAAGGGTGATCTGGTGATCATCGGTTTCCAACATATCTTGCGCCGAGCTCGGCTGGCCGTATCCGGCAAACTGCCGTCCTAGATCTCTAAGCCCTCGTTTCGTTAATGGGTCCGGCATCGATGCATTGTGCAATAGCATTGCTCGCAGCGCTTCCGTTCCAAGCGTTCCAGCAGTCGCAACATCGAGCCCAGCCAAGGTGCGTGCCACCATAGGGGCCGCGAAACTAGTACCAGTAACGTCTGAGACACAACCATCGGAGCTAATGGAGGTTAATCCTGTTTTCGGATTAGGGCCTTTGACGCCAGCGCCACCATAGGCTGCGACATCCGGTTTTACACCTACTTGCAGTCCTGGTCCTCGTCTTGTGTAGACGGTCGGCGCACCGTGCAAGTGCGCATTATCATTTGTCGGTGGATTCAATGCACCGACAGATATTGACCGAACACTTTCGGATGGTTTGAAAATCGTATCACTTGATGTTCGGTTGGCAAAATACTTCACCACTTCAGCAGGCTTTTTCGGCCACGGCGCTCGCGCCTCATTTTGTTTAAGGTTGCCAGCTGAATTGACGAAAATGACTCCGTGTGTGTCAGCAATCCGGTCGAGCTCAGCAGCATATTGGCTATAGTTGTGCCGCTCCACATCTGAGACGGCATTAATTGAAAGATTGAAAACTCGGACACCGTGTTGGCTTTTCGCCTCAGAAACAGCTTGTTCCACCTCGCCTAGAAACTCCGAAAATCCGCCTGGATAATTTTTCATGAAGGCTGATTTTGGATAGAGCGGGATGTCGAACAGGACGCAGCCATCCGGTTCACTGACGACGCCAGGTTCGTTCAGCTTTTCAGCTAACGTGACCATACCGGCAACCAGTGTTCCGTGCTCGGCATCGAATTCATCATCATTTAAAAAGTCGAAGCGCTCAACCACCCAAGAATCCAAAACATCAGAAATGCCAGAATCGATTACGCCTACAATCGGGTACGTCGCATCCTGGACAGGTTCGGGCACGTTGACAGGATCAACGCCAGTCTCAGGTGGCTCAATTTGTCCGGTTTGATCAACCAGTTCTAACCGCACTGGCGCGCGGATTGCGCGCACCAACGGGTGGTTTTGCAAGGCTAAAAGCGCAGCATCATGGCGATCTGTATCAAAATCGATTTCATCTACCTCCCCCAAGGGCACGACATCGCCGCCTATTAAGCCAAGTCGGTTATCGACGATTGCCGGTCGATCGTTGGTGGTCAGTTGGAACTCTAATACCGGTGTACGGCCGACTTTGGAAGCAAATGCCACACGCGCGCCGCGACCAAAAGAAATGAATAGGTTTTGTAAAGATCGAAACAGATCAGCCCGGCCAGTCGGATCATCAGCGATCACATCTGCTGTAAATTGTTCAAACAGGTCGATCTGATAACCAGATACCGAAGCGGGATCACTTAGCATCTGCATTGCGGAAACGGTGGAAAACTCTCTCTTTTCTTGTGGTGCCGCGATCTCAATAGTTTCGATTGCGCCAACTTCACCGCGCTTTTTGGTCGGTGACGGATAGGGTTTCTGATCTCTTTTGCGTATTGCGATTCGGACAGTTGTTTCTGCTTCTGCAATACGCGCTTTGAGGCGTCTTAGATAAATCAGAGGTGCTCTGAAGAACAGCGTCCCCACTGCTTCAGCACCCACGCAAGGGAACTGATCTGGCTGAAACAGCCATTCCACAGGGCGGTAGGATTTCGCCAATGCTTCCTCACGCATCTGTACCTTTACATATGTTGCGGCGCCGTAGTCGCTATCCTCGACATGATCAATAATCGCTTGCACGGCTGCGATGAGCGCACCACGATGGGCTGCAAAAGCTTTGTCATTTCCAACAAAAAAATCCTTTGGCCAGGGCGGTTGACCCGGATCCGGAGCGCGATGGAAATCTCGATCGTTCAGAACGATTTGAACCGGATTATTGGGCATGCGCGCCCTCCATGTAAGGTTCGTAGCGCTTGGCTTTCTTAAGCTCGCTTATCCGTGCTTGTCCGTTCCCTGTCGCTTCCCCAATTTCAAGTTGTCGCAACTTAAAATCGCTGTCATTCGCACAGTAGCTGATGAAGGCGTCTTTATCCTTTGCAAGCAATTTCGCGGGCAGATGGTCCAAGCTCGGCATACGGCCCAGGACATGGCTCAACGTCTCAAACAGGAGCGGGCTTTCGGGCTTGTCACCGCGCAGCGCAATCCACCGTTTAACTGACGCACAAATGCGCTCTAAATCTGCGCCGGATGTACCAGGCAGACAATACGAATAAATCGTTAGAATAGCTCGGTCAGCTTCAATAGGTTCAAGGAATCTTTCAATCAGCTCCTCTCTGGCGTGACGCTCTGGTTCACCGAGATACAACTGGCTTTCAAATCGACGCCACACGGCGCTGTCGAGCAAGGATTGATGGTTGGTGATGGCAATCGTCACGCCATAGTCGCGTCTTCGATCCAAATTTTGTAGTAACGTGTTGACCACACGCTTGATCTCTCCGACTTCGTGCGGGTCATCTCGGAGCTTTGCCAATGCGTCAAACTCATCAAGCAACAGAACACAGGCATAGCGATTAGCGAATTCGAATAAATTTGCTATGTTTCTCGCCGTTGTGCCGAGAAATGATGAGATCAATCCGTCTATACGGGCAATGACTAGCGGTAATCCCAACTGCTCGGCTATAAAATGCGCTGTCAAGGTTTTACCCGTACCGGGAGGTCCGTAGATCAGTAACGTTCTAGTAGGATCGACACCTAATTCCTGAAGAGCTTCAGCGCGACCCCATTCTTCTAGGAGGCCATCCACCGTCTCGCCAACCATCGCACTGTAAACAGGCTTGGGAGTACTCTCGGTTGGAAATTCAACTGAGCATAGTTGCGCCCCGGTTTCGCGATCCATTGGAGGATGAACTTCAGGCGTCAGTGTTTCACCTGAAATCAGCGTACGTGAGACTTCAACGCGGCTTGGAGCCATTTCTTTCGTATCGGTCTCAGCACTCATCAAGCGCTCAATCGTAGCCACCTCCTTTTCAGCACCATCCTTAACGAGGCGTGCTTTCAACCTGTTAATTTGCTTCCGTAATGCCTCTTCATCTTTAGCCAACCCTGCTTTGATGATGCTCTGTACGACCGAGAAATGATTCATATTGCCGAGTCTCCCATGAACTATGGCATATTCCGATTCTTATCGCATGATCGGGTGAAAATATCAAGAATATGATAATTTAAATGATTTTATAGAGTTTTGAATCGCGATCATACCTGTTTGAATCGGATTTTTAGGAAACTTTATCGGAAGTCTTTGATACGGATTGATGCCGATCCTTGAATGGCTCGCATCCAGACTTTTGTCGGGGGCAGCAGGCCGATCAGCAGCGCCAAGTCCTGAAGCTGATTTTCGAGCATTGCGCTGGCGCTTTTTTAGCGTTCTTTGCACCGCACCACCTCAAAACCAGCCTAGAGGCTGAAAACCTATTCGCCGCTTCAGCCTCTAGGCTGATTTTCAGTGCCAGCGTGAGCCGTATCTGCAGCTTTACATGCCGAAGTCTCGGTCGAGTCCGAGGTCTTGCTCTTGTTCTGTTTCCCCAGACTCATTTCCTTGTTGCTGATCTGGCGTTTTGTTCGCACCCACATCAAGCGGAAGTTCCAGCTCTTTGTCCTTATCGCCTGATGCGGTGGCTGCATCAGCAACCGTTTCGCGGTCCAGACCAGTGAAACTCTCGATCCGTTCCAGCGCTTCCAGGGCTGACGATTTCATTCCTGAATTGCGCAGAAGAGTCTCCATGACCTTTGCCTTATCATCGACGATAAGCGCGAGACTGTCCGCTGACCGACTAATCGAGACGTAAAAACCTGTCTGATTGGTCAGCATGCGCTCTTTGGAATCGACAACAGAAATCACGTCCTGCGCCGTCTTGCCCTGCGAGGCATGTGAGGTAATCGCGTAGCCATGGGTCAGAGACAAAAGCACCGGGTCATCTCGTCCAAAGGTCTGTTCCTCGCCTTTGACATCCAGCGTCACAGTGCCTTCATCAAACCGGGCAACCTTGGCATGGTCCATAGCCGCAATCCCAGAGTCAGCATCTGACCGCGTGAAAAGCAGTTTATCGCCAGACCGTAACTCCAAGTCCTCTTCGCGGTTCACTGAAAACGGCGCTGACTCATAGTCGCCCTTCAGCGCGTCCAATGAAATCGTCTGCCCCCCGCCCTTCATGTTTCGCAAGGTGATCCGTCCTCGTTGCTCATCGATTGCGATGACTTCGCGAACGACGCCTTTTTTAGCGTTCACGGCATTCAGCCTCGCATGAAACACGAGTTTATCGCCGAGTTGATAGGATCGCGGACTTGTGGCCTCAACTGCTGTCAGATTTCTCGACTGCATGACGGGAACACGCGTTGCCTCCTGTCCAAGTCGCCCGCTGCCAATCAAATCGCGTCTAATCTCATTATTGATAGCAGTACGAACCCGGTGCCCCGGCGCTACAATCAAAACATCGCCTTGCCGATCGCGCGGCAGGTTTCGCCAGACTGAGGCGACCGCTTTTTCCGGGTCTTTTTGAACTTCCATCATATTCGCGTCGAGACGCTTCATGGCGGCCGTCACATTGCCATGGGCAGCGGCGGTAACGGCGATCCGTTGGTCTTGATGGTCTCGGTCTTTCGGCAGACGGACAATATCTTTCATGACCGCTGTCGTCATTCCGGCTTTTTGCGCGATATCGAACGGCCGACCGGCTTCAACAGCGCCGTGCTGGCGTCGATCTCCCGATAAAACGATCCGAGCAGGGTCGAGTCTAATGAGCGTTTCCAGCACCCGGTTCATGCTCTTGGTCGAGAGAAACGAACTTTCATCGACCAACATGATCGTATCCGAAAGAGATTTTGGCCCATCGCCCTTTTTTTGATCAATCAGAAAACGCTGCACGGTCTGGGTCTTGAAACCGGCACTCTCTTCTAACGTGCCGCGCGCAGAATGGGTTGGGGCAAGGCCCATTAATTTGTAACCGCCTTTGACGGCCTCGGGCGCAAGATCGCGAGCGAGTTCTGCCGTCTGCCGCATCATGGTCGTTTTCCCCGTCCCGGCGTATCCTTGAATTCCAACAAGCCGGTTTTCGCCGGCGAGAACAGTTTCGACGGCCTGGCGCTGGCCCTTGGTAAGCTGGGTTCCTGACAGTCTGTCATTAAGCGCCAACCTACCGACAAGCGGCTGTGTTTTCCCCGCCGCCGCGACAAGTGATTTGGTAACACGCTCATGCGCGATTGATCTCGCAGTCGTTGATTCAGCATCGGGGTCACGGGCGCTGACTTTGACCTGACCTGACCGTCGCAGGCGGCGCAATTCATGGTCTATGGTTTTCAAAGTAACGCCATCGGCGCCATGTTCTAATGCGGAACGCCGCGCCGTATGAAGCGAAAACGCTGCTTCGCGTTCTTCATGGTGACGCAACCCAAAGCTGACAGCAGCGCGGGAGGCATATTCGCGTTCCGACCCGCCACGATCCATCGCATAGGGATCATTTCTCGCGAGCCGCAGCACCCGGGTCGGCCGAAAGAAATTCTGCGCCATGCGCTTGGCGGTGCTTAAGAGACTATCGCTATCAGGACGATCATCACCCAGGGCACGGTCCGTTCGGCCAAGTTCGACCCGTTCCTTGGCGGCATCTGCCGTGGCAGCAAGTTCGGCCTTCCATTCAGCGCCACGCGTTTCCCAATCGGCTTGCCGCTCGTCCTGGCTGACATCTCTTTTGCTGGGCCTTGTTTTAAGAGACACGGCTTTACGCGCTTTGGGCGTGTTATTCTCCAGCGTCTCTGACACCGCTTTGATGACATTGGACCGGCGCGAGAATTCTTCCTTGGCGGCGTCGGGGACGCCATCGATCGAATATTTGCCGGTTTTTCCATCTTGTAGGACCGGGACATAGCCGAGCTTGCGCAGACCCTCGCGCATTTCAGCGTCATAGGCGAGCCCCAAAAGCTTGGCATGTCGGAAGAGCGGATCGTTATGGAGCGCCCGCCATTTTCCGTCACCGTCTTGGGTCATATTGGCGATCACGCAATGGGTGTGAAGCTGCGGGTCCATGTCCCGGCTGATATCATGTTCAAACTTCGCCATGACCAGATTGCCAGTCTTGACTGGAACAGGCTGCCCCTTGCCACGGCGAATGCGTGTTCCCGCGAGGTGGTTTTCGGCCCATTTCAGTGTTGAATTCACGGCTGCTCGGTGCGCCGCCAGGATGCGTTTATCGCCGCCGAGATAGAGCAATAGCGAAACATCCTTAGGCGGAGAAAACGTCAGATCGGCGCCCGGGCGGTGCGCACGTTCAGCGGCTTGCTCTGCTGTCTCGTTTTCGCGCTGGCCCACCCGGCGACCGTCGAGCGTCTCGCCGGAGAGGACTTTTTCGAAAGTTTCGATGTCGACCTTACCGGAGAGCCCAAGGGCTTTAGCGCCCCGGCCTGTCCAGGATGAAGGCTCGGGGTCGTCGACCCCGCGTGCATAGTAATTATCTTTACCGTAATAGTCCGCGGCTGCCGCCGCAGACGATACGGCCGAAATCGAAGCCGTCATGGAGCCTCAAACCTCCATGTCCCAATCGGGAAAGCTTGGATCGCGGCCATTGCCTTGCGATTTTTCAATAGGCGGCGGCGGTGAGGTTTCGGTTTCCGAAGCCTCCGCCGCCGTCTCATGCGGACTTTCCGGCGCAGCGGTTTCTTCGGTACCAAACATATCACCCTGGCCGTCATCGACTTTGGGACGCCTTTTAGGCTTAGTCGTTTTCCGTCTTGATGCTGCTTCAGGTTCGACGATGTCCGGTTTTCCCGGGGCTTTGGCGCGGGAAATGAGCAGCGATTGATCCGGGCGCTCCTCAAAGGGCGGTTCAGTGTCATCCCTAATCACCAGAGGCAGTGTCACCTTTGCCATGGGAAAGCCTTCGGGCATTTTCAAATACCCTTCGAGGCTTTTAAGATTCATGATCTCTTCTGGGATGACCAAATGCTCGATGGACTCTTTGCGGACCACATTGACCCCGTCGCGGATCGTGTTGGCCCCAAAGGACACATTCTCATCAGACCGCGATTTCTCCTGTCGGCCCAAAAAGTCCGCATACCATTTCGCTGTATCTGCATCCGATGCCGCCAGAATAAGCTTTGTTCTGCACACCGAGGATAAGGACTGCGCACCATCAATACCGTAAACATCTCGGAGCTGGGACTGCGCTTGAACGCCAAGCACAAAAGCCGCTCCGAATTGGCGACCCCGGGCAAGACCGTCCATGATTGAGGGTAGCTTTTGCAGCGCTGCTACCTCGTCCAAAATGAACCAGATGCGCCGGGTTGGATCGCGCTGCTGAGACATGATCGCCCTCACAGCCGTATCCATCCACACCGTCAGAAGCGGTTTCAACGTCTCGTGCATATCGGCGCGCGAGGACAGAAACAGAGTTCCGTCGGCATCATCATTGGCGATCCATTCAGCAATCCGGAACGCCTCGCCGGTCGCTGGCAAAAGCCGCAAACAGTCAAGATAGGTGGAAAGCATCATGCGCACCGAGTTCGACATGCGGGGCGTTTCAGCAGAAATGATGGTTGCTGCGGGTGTTCCCGCAAAGAACGGCTCAAGGGATGCAAGATCGGTATTCAGAAGCACCTGAACCAGGTCTTCATTGGTGGCTTTGCCGTCCCCGACCAAAAGCTGCGCGGCCGTTGAAAAGACAGTCCGCGCGGAATCCGCCCAAACGGGATCAGCTTTCTGGCCTTGCGGGATCATCGCCGCAGCAATGGCGTCGAACCCGGCTTTGGTGGAGGCTTCTCCGAACACGGTCCAGTTGGGCGCTCGGGCATCAAGCGGGTTCAGAATAACGTCCCGGCCCGGGCGATAAAACGGCCCTATGAATCCCCCGGTCAGGTCGAACACCACCGCTCGGTCACCATGGCTCCTAATTTCCTCCAGCAAGGCGGAAATGGCTTGCGTTTTGCCCGAACCGATAGTCCCGGAGATGGCGGCATGTTGGACCTCGGAGCCTATTGGGAAAGGGACGCCTGCAATCGTATAGCGCGGGCGTTTTCGCAATTCCTTATGCTTCATGGCGCGCCAGCGATTATAGGCGCTAATCTGGGCGCGCAGGTCGCCAACCGAGGTAATCTCCGCACCCCGCTTAATGTCGGTTTTGGTAAGATGGGATCCCCGACCGATAAACAGAGCTACGATGATAACGAAGCCGACACCGCCAAAGATCGATCCAAGCGTTGACCAATAGATGAGCTTTTTCCGAAACGTCTTCTCATGGGCAATAACTGCCGGATGATTTAGAATGGTATCAATAGTAAAGGCCGCTGAAACCCCCTCTCTTGTCATCATATTAAGTTCGATCTCGCCGCCAACTCCGACCGTTTTGTATGCCTTCGCCTCATAGTATTTGAGCGCATAGTGACGCTCTTCAGCCTCGGTCGCCGACCATGTTCCAAACCAGGCTGTGGCGACCATGACCATGATCATGGAGAGACCGATAAAGCGCAGCACCTGGCCGAACATGCGCAGTGTGTGGAGGGTGACTTGGCCGCCGCGAAGAAAGGTCTTCAATGGGCCGGATCGGGGAGACTGGCTCATGATGCAGCTCCTCCAACCAGGGTTTCACTTGCCGTTGCCCGGCGCTCTTTGATGTCGGCAATGGCTCGGTCGAGGTCCGTCAAACGATCGGAGTTTCGAAACATTTGTTCGACACCTGCGCGGATCACCAACAGATCATCGGATAGCCGCGCGGGATCGACGCTGGTCCCGTCAAGCGCGCGTTCGAAAATGACTTTCGCCATTTCGTGGGGAGAGACGCCGGCGGCTTTTGCGAGGCGTTCCAGACGCTGTTGGCGAACTTTTTTCAAACGGAATTGTACCCGGAGACTATCGCTCATGACGCGCCTCCCGTTCCAAACATGGTTCGCCCACAAATCGTCTTTAACGGCTCAAAATACCTAGCGTCGGGCTGGCGGATACAATCGTCACCACTCGCCGCATTCATAAGCCATTGTAAAAATGACGGTTTTTTGCAGCTTTCCGCTTTGGAGCCAATCTGCGCCAGTTGCCGGGATTTGCCCTTAGCACTCTGTTTTCGTTGAGAAAACCGCGAAGCGGCACCCTGTGCGTTATGTGTGATCACGCACAGATGGCCCCTTGGGCCTTTGTGATCCTTCAAAATACCCTTCTCTTGGGAGCAGGTATTTCCCTTCTCGTTCTCTAAGCGGACCCGTTTATCGACCAAAACCGGTGGAGCGTATTGTATCCCGTCACAGGCTGTTTTCTTTGATGTAGATTGGTTTCCACACCAATCGAAGGAGAAACCAATGCCTCGCAGAAAAGACCCCGTTGCCGACCTGAAAGCCCATAGACAACGGGTTGCCGATATGGCGACCAAAGAAAATGAACTGATGGATGAAGCGTCTCGCGCCTTGGGACGGGAGATGATCGCAGCTGGTCTTGATGACTGGTCGGCCAAAGATCGCTTGATGGGCTTAAAGCGCCTCGCTGAAGAAGGACCAGCTGGTCCCCCAAAAGGATCAGCGAAAGCGCAATCGAATGGAGCTGCAGGCGCGGGAAGCGAAGCGCCCCCCGCTG
>JBCCXW010000014.1:0-35433 GCA_039191105.1 Pseudomonadota bacterium | reverse complement strand
TTTCATCTCGATATCATCTCAGGCGATCTTGCAGTGGCCCGGGTGAACGCCCGCATCGCTGAGGGCGGTCACCCCGTTCCGGACGAAAAAGTTCGTCAGCGATACACGCGAAACAAAACGCTTATCCGGCAGGCCGTTCTGATGGCTGATGTGGCTTTGATTTTTGATGCTTCTGCGCTCAACAAAGCCCCGCGCCGTCTCGCGAAGGCCGCTCATGGACGTTTTGAGCTGATCGAAGATGACCGGCCGGGTTGGTTCAATACGCTTTACGCTGACATGATGGATTGAGGTCCAAGTTCAAGATCTGACGTCGGCTCGGTTCGACGACGGCGCCGGCGTCTGGCTGAATAAGAGTCCCCATTTCGAAAGATGCTGGAGACCGGTTCGCATGAGACTCACAGTACCCTATGGCGTGTTTCAAACGCGTTCCATCGGCAACCAAGAATGCACAACACTTCGCGTTTCAAGATCAAGCGCAAAGAGATTTCCACCTCCTCCGACCTGATCGTGTTTTCGATCGATATCGTATCCTGAGAAGTAGCAAAGCAGGAGTGTGCCAACACCCCCGTGTCCGACCATTAAGATGTCGCCTTCGGGCGCATCGCGAAAGATTTGTTCCGCTTCCTCTACAATTCTGCTTTGGGCATCCGCGGCCTTCTCCCACCCTCGAACGCTTTCGTTCGGCATAGCGAAAAACTGGTCCGCTATGGTTTCAAACTCTGATGGTTTCAGAAAGCCCGTTGCACTCCGGTCGTTCTCGTGCGTGCGTTCGCGAATTACCACCTCAACGCCGATTTCCAACGCCAAAATATCTGCGGTTTCTCTAGCCTTCCGTTCGCCGCTGGAAAAAACCGATTTTGTGTCTTTGAGGATACTGGACTTTTTAAATGCCAAGGCGCGTTTTAGGCCAGCTTGTGACAACCCCCAATCTGGAACGGGAACGCTCGGATCGATTAGGACTTGAGGGTGGGTCAAATACCGAAAGGTGCTCGCCATACTTTCGAATTATCATAGTCTTCAACCACCGACGACCGACTATTATCGGATAATTTCAGCCTCTAAGCTCATGTTTGGCTGTGCTCGCTAAGCAGATATGGGCTCCCGTGATGACTCTTCAAAAACGCTTGGTTTCAGCCAAGCACGCACATTTTTTGTCAGCGCTGGGTCGCCCTGGATGTCGAGATCACCCGACTTAATGGCCTCACGATATGTTCGGTCGCCCATCCAAACGTCCGTCATCGCGCGGACCGTTCCCGTCAGATAAACATCGACATCCAGACCCGGGTCTCTCAGACAGAGTTGCGGGGTGCCGTCTGTGACGAGCAGCCACCATTCACGTTGCTCTTCTAAGTCTGTGAACAAGAACCGGATTACCGCTTTTGAGCCAGGAATGGCAGATGGATCAATGCTCCGTTCAAGGTAGAACATCAAAAACTCAACATCGAAATCATCGTCTAGAAGCGTGTGCTTCGCCCAGCAAAGCCCCCACTCACCAAGCGAAATCAGAACTGGCAGCAAAGCTTCACACGCCTGGGTCGGATGATACTCATAAGAGTTTTGACCATGCGTCCGCCGGCGGACAATCATGCCCTGCTCTTCCAGGGATTTCAGTCGGTTGGTCAAAAGCGCGGTTGAGATTCCACCGAGCCCGCGTTGGAGCTCATTGAACCGGCGACCGCCCATGAGAATTTCGCGCACAATGAGGATGGTCCACTTTTCGCCGAGAATTTCAGTCGCTTTGGCGATTGGGCAGAACTGCTTGTATCTCATATTTCGTCCCCTTTTTGTGTGCCGTTTCAATTTCTGAAGCGCGCTACTTCATAACCTGAAGTGGTCTGCTTCATCAACTGAACTATTCCAAAACTGCAGCCCCTGGCATCTCTGCAGACATCGCCGGATTGGCCGGCGCGAATGCATGAAAGGAAAAAAGACATGCCACTCGTAACGATTGACGTCATCAAAGACGTCTTTTCAAATCAGCAGAAAGAACAGATCATCAGCCAAGTCACCGACGCTATGGTCGCGGTCGAGGGCGAAGCCATGCGTCCGGTGACCTGGGTGCGTATTAACGAGATCGAACAAGGCGACTGGGCGATTGGCGGTCAGATGCTCAACGCAGCGGCGGTTCATGCCATGGCGTCGGGACAAACGGACGATTAGGTTCTTAAATAGGGGGTGCTGCAGCCGGGGCGCTATTGCCTCGGTTGCGGGTCACCGCTGCGTGCCGATCGCGTGCTCAGGCCATTCAAAAGGTGAGATCCATGACCTTAGAAGCAGATTACTTAATTGTCGGTGCTGGCGCTCAAGGCGTCATCTTCGCCGATGAGATGCTGACCCAATCAGACGCCAGCATGATTTTGGTCGACCGTCGTCCTCATGCTGGTGGGCATTGGAACGATGCCTATTCCTTTGTGCGGCTGCATCAGCCATCCGTTTATTACGGCGCAGGGTCGAGGTCGCTCGGCTCCAATCTGATCGAGACAGCCGGGATGAATGCCGGGCTGTTTGAGCAGGCAACGGGCGCAGAAGTGCTGTCCCATTTTCAAGACGTGATGCGAGCGCGCCTGCTGAAATCTGGACGCGTAACGTTCCTGAGTGAGCATGAATACTCAGGCGGTTGGACATCGGATCACCAGATCCGAAATCTAAAAACCGGTCAGGAAAGGTCTGTGCGCGTCGCAAAATCACTCGTTGATACGACGTGGTTTGGCGTGGAAACACCGGAAACGCATAAGCCGAGTTTTACGATCGCCGCAGGGACGCCGTTTAAGACACCTGCGAGGCTGACTCGGGATTTCGAGAGACATGGCGACTTTGCGATCCTCGGCGGCGGCAAGACGGCGATGGACGTGGTCATCTGGCTGATCCAAAACGGTACCGAACCTGAGCGAATATGCTGGGTCAGGCCACGCGATTCCTGGCTGACCAATCGCGAAACGGCCCAACCCGGAAACGCCGGATATCTGCGGATGTTGCAAAGCCAGCGCAACCGTTTGAAAGCGAGCGCTGTCGCCGACAGCACGGAAAGCCTATATCTTGAGCTGGAGGCGCGAGACGAGCTGTTCCGAATTGATCGGTCTGTTTATCCAACCATGTTTCATGGCGCGACGATTTCTCGGGGCGAACTCGAAATCTTGCAGAGGGTCGAAAACACTGTCCGCGGTCAGCGCGTGACAGCGCTTGCGCCTGGCATCATGCAATTGAATGGCACGGTTCAGCAGGTGCCGACGGACACGCTTTTCATCGATTGCACCGCCAGAGCGTTCAATTACAAAATACCAAAACCCGTGTTTGAGCCCGGCAAGATCACGCCAAAAGTCATCCGTGATGGCTTAGTGTCATTCAGTGCTGCCGCGATCGCCTATATTGAGGCGAATTATTCGGATGATTCGGCCAAGAATGCGCTCTCAGCGCCGATCCCATATGAAGAAGACTTGGTGACGCTTCCCAAGCGCTACCGCGTTGAAATTGAAAACCAAACACGCTGGGCGGATGATGCCGCCCTTCGGAAATGGGCTCGCGCGCACCGATTGACGGGATATGGTCGACCGGAAGACGAAACGGCCGCGCGAGAGGCACAAGGATTGATAAATGAGATAGCGTCCCTACGCGCGGGCGCCGCTCTAAACCTCGACAAACTGATTGCAACGCGCACACAGCAGACCGCTCAAAGGACGATTGAGGCGTTTAGCGAAGCGGGCTGATCAATATGCCTCTGTATACGCTTGATACGAACACAACAGCCCAAGTGAAATGAGGGCGATGCCAGCGAGCACAAAAGCAATTTGTCCGGATCGGTTTGCTTGTTGCAATGAACGCAACCCTAATTGAGGAATCAGCAAGCTGAGGCCAACTTTGAGCATCAATAAATGTCCGTAGGCCGTGATAAAAACGTTCGGCCAACTCCAGTCCTGGTGGAACGAAACGATGAGGATCGCGGGCCAAAGCTCGAGCATGAATGTTCGCCACACGACGCCTGCATCGCCCTTGGCCGCCAGCCCTTCAAAAAAGTCGAGCCACATCTGCCGTTGAAGAATGTGACTCAGTCCCAATAGAAGAAGCGGGAGCGCAAGCACGCCTTGAATGATGATGATCGACCCATCTGTCGTGAACATCTGACCGAGATACAGCGTTGGTCCTCATCCGGCTAGAGGCTGACGAGGGGCGCGTTTGGGCGACTGATTTTCAGCATGTTTGAGTCACGAGTTTGACCATCTCTGGCTCAGGTAAGGTTTGAAGAGTCGATCTGAAAACTGATATATGTTGAAAACACTTACTCCAAAAACACTATCGTGGAGTTCGACGAATCGGAACGCCGCTCCTATAAAAGCTCATGTTTGAAACCATCCTCTATCAGATCGAGAACGGGCGCGCACGCATCACGCTCAACCGTCCTGAAAAACTCAATGCGGTCAGCCTAAAAATGCAGGCCGAACTATCCGAGGCGCTCTGGGATGCAGATGCGCGAACGGATGTTCATTGTGCGATTATAAAGGGTGCCGGCAGGGCGTTCACCGCCGGCTATGACTTGGCCAGCCAGGAGAATATTCCGATCTCGCGCCTACAGGCGATGAACCCCGAAGCGCCGTATCGCGGCTATAGCAGCGTGGATGATGACATCTGGCAACTAGAACGGGCGCAGCGTTACCGAATGGCGGCTTTTGATATGCATAAGCCTGTCATCGCGCAGGTCCATGGACACTGCATGGCAGGCGGAACGGACTTGGCTTTGCTTTGTGATATCGTCATCGTCGCGGAGGATGCAGAGATCGGGTTTCCGGCAGGGCGGGACCTTGGCGCACTCCCCAATCAGTTTTGGTTGCACAATCTTGGACCGCAATGGAGTAAGCGCTTGCTGCTCACAGGTGACAGCATTTCGGGCGCCCAGGCGGCTGAGATCGGTTTTGCCCTAAAATCTGTGCCGGCAGATTTGCTAGAGGCTGAGGTCGAAGGCCTCGCGGATCGCTTTGCGCTGATCGATCCGGATATTCTCGCGGCCAATAAACGCGCAGTGAATATGGGTTTGGAACTTATGGGTGCGCGAACACTTCAGCGATACGCTGCAGAAAACGATGCGCGGGGGCACCAAGCCACCAGCGCAAAAGCCTTTGTGAAGCATGCTCGAAACGTCGGACTGAAACAGGCGCTGCAGGATCGCGACACGCCTTTCGGTGATGGTCGAGTGCGCTTGCGAGATCCGGAGCTAAGGGATGAAAATGGTAATTTAGTTGACGACTAACACTCGCGCCGTGTCAGCTTTAGGATCCTCCTGCACGCCGTTTTGTACTGGCAGATCGTCGCCAAAGAATCCTCATTTCCGTCGTTGAGATCATTGTCTTGTTTGGGGCGCTTTAGGCCTCTCATCGAGGTGCCAAGCGGACTGACTCTAACTCGTGATACGTTTCGGGATCGAGACCAATTTGGTCGCCGACCTTAATTCCAACATAGCAGTTTTTCGTTAAGTCTCGGGTCGGCCAAAATCGTACCTTAGTGGAGAGCTGAGAGGTGTCTCGATACTTTATACCTGTTTCGTTGTTGCTTTGCGTTGGAAGCATAGCCTTTTTGGCTTTACTTCGCGTTGGTGGCGAACATGTCGTTGAGGTTGAGCCCATTCCTGGCGCGCTTGTGCAACTCGCCTTCGAGAACGATCTGAGTGACTCCGGTGCTTTTGGTTTTCTTGGCGACATTAAAGATGGAAGAGCTCGCTTCAAAGACGGCGTCGAAGGTAGAGCCTTTGACCTGCGCGATGACGGCAGTTGGCTAGAATACTCTTCGAGTGTTCCTCTCACAATAAATCAGCCGGTGGAGATTTCCTTCGATCTTCAGTGGGCAGGAGAGGGCGGTCACATGACCCAAACAGTCGCCGTCCTGACAGGTCGAAGAAACGGTTATCTTCGTCACCTGTCATTCGGGATAACGAATAATCGCCTGCCTCATTTCCAGGTTCAATTCGACGGAGGCGACGGCAATCCTGTGAAACTTCGCACCGACCCTGGCAGCGTTTCTAAGAACTGGCATCGCGTCACGCTGCGAGTCGATCGTCTGCAGCCTCTTACCAGTCTATACTTTGATGGCGAGTTGGCCGCTTCAACACCAAGTGCTCCTCCTGGATTTGACGGCATCACAAAGATCAAACTCGGGACCTGGTTCAAAAATAACCAGTCTTATCGTGGCTTGTTGGACAACTTCGTCGTGCGAGATCTAAGTGTTTCGGTGCCCGGAGGTAGGCGCTTAGAAACTGAAACGTTAGGATCTTTGGGTCAGCACTAATTCTGACGCAGAGACTTAGATGGGGCGACTTCCTGCCTCACAGGTCAGAGACTGTTGCGGGGCGGTCAAAAGACGCTTGTTAGATCGCTGCAATCCATGTTTCGGCGAAGTCCTTAAACGCGGCGAGGTCGTCTTTGTCTTGGTAGACGCGCAACCGGTAAACCTGATCGGCTGTGCTCTACGGCACTTCGGTCATTTCAATGACGTTGCATGGTGTTCTCACGCTGATCAACAGCGACAAAAAAGAGGACACCCCTATGAAAAGACTGATTGCAATCTCGGTCGCGGCGGCCGCGATAGGTCTCGTATCGACCACAGCTCAAGCTGACGCACAGGCATTTGCCACAAGCTCAAAAAAATGCGCTCACAGTGGATGCGCATCGTCTTGGCAACCAAATAAGCCTGGCAGGCATCCGAACGCTCGTGGCTCACGCACCCAAGATACGAAAGATACACCGGCGCCAAACTTCCCGGCCGCATCATCGCCTACCCATACACCAAGCCCTGTGCCAATTCCCTATCCGAATGTGGCTTCATTTTCACAGACTAAAGGCGTGAACAAAAAGCAACTTCCAGCGGATCACCCATTGCGCGACACAGGATCGCTCAAGGATCGTTTCGGCAAGAAACCTAAGTGATGATCGGCGACCATGATGTTACGCACCGATGTTGAGCGATCTTATACCTGAAACGAGTTGTGTTTTAGAAGATCGCTCAACCGCTGCGATTCAGACACTTTGGCGGCGAGCTAGTGCCTCCAAGAAGTTTCGCTTGGCAAACCGGACCTGTTTGAAATACAACCCGTGATCATCTACCGATAGTTCTAAACTCATTCTAACCGAACAGCGAACGTTAAATTTTGGGTGTTCTTTGCCGCCCTGCGACAGGCCGTTTCGGGGAGCGTTTAAGCCGCTTAGATAACGTATCTTCCCAACGTCAAAGCGGGCTTCCAATCGCTACCCACCGCTCATCCCGGGCTTGACCCGGGATCTCTTTTGATGGCTTGAGGAAGGGGCGACACGAGATCCCAGCCTACGTGGGGATGTGCCTGTAGCGTGAACGGCTCATCCTGGCCAAAGTCGAACGACGAAGGGGGCTTGACGCAAATCCCCGGGAGCCCGGCTCTTTATCCTTCGACTAGGCTCAGGATGAGGGCCTACTATGTTAATGTCTTCTCATAACTCTAAGCAGACAAGATGAACGACCGTTATAAGGCGATCTACGCCGCTTAGCTAAGGTCTTGTGTCCGGCCTGTTGATCGCGGGGCAATTGCCGCTGGCCCTGATGGTTTCCGCGAACCAAGTCCCATTTTCCTTTGCGGACATTCGATGTCCTTGACATTAGTCGGGGTGTCTCGGTTCCCGGGTAGACCCAGATTGCTATCATGTCTCATCGTCCTTGTAGGTTCGTGTATCCTTCCTCTTGGGGCAGGCGCCTATGCGGCACTCAGGTTTCGGTAGGGTTCGTTTCGTGTCAGCACGGCCCAGAAAATGCGGGCCGCTTTGTTGGCCGTTGCGCTAATCGCCGACGGGGACACCGGGCCGATGCCCGGGATCGATTCCAGGGGTTTGGCACGCCGGTCTTGTCGAGCCGCTCGGAAGATCTTCTTCTCTAAGGTGAGGATGCGCCTATGCCGTATCAGCAGCTGCTCGCAGAGTGAGGCGATGATATCTGCTGCGGCATATGGCAGGTCGAACCCGAAACCGTCACTTACCACTTCTGCAACGGCGCGGGTATCGCTCAGCCCCTTGCGCAAAGTGTGCCCGATCTCACCGACCAGGCCGCGAATGCAGCGCAAGTTCAGCGATGAATTGCCGCGCCTTATCATTTTCGGTTCGTTTGACAATTCCACATAGAGAGACGGGATTGTCTCCTCTATTTTTTTAACTTGGGTCGGTCCCCTCAGCATTTGCGGCAGGAGTGATCATGCAAGTCGAGGTCGCGTGCGCATACATTTTGCCAGACGGATCCGTTAAAACAGCTTCGGCCACCACAAGGCTTCTCGACTTATTGAGCACTTTGCCGACCGCTTTTAGCTCCTCGTTTTGTGGCACGGGGCGCATCATTTTGATGCTGAAATCGATCGTTCCATATCCGACCCCGGCGGGAAGGGTTGTGTGTACGGCGCAGCCGGTCGCGCCATCCAAAACGGTTGCAGCAAATCCCCCGTGAACGGCGCCGAGCGGGTTGGTATGCCGCGCGTCTGCTTTTGCGAGCAAAACCACGTGACCGTCATTAGCTTCCGCGACTTTCATTGGAATGACGCTCGAAATCCCTTGCCCCGTATCGTTCCAGGGTTGCGTCGCTGCAAGGCGCATGAAGTCGAGGCCGGACATGTTTTCAGGGGTCATTTGAGTTTACTCATAAGGTTGAGAGACTGTTGGGGGGCGTACCCGCGAAAACCGGTTCAGGCGCGATCGTTGTCAGTCTCGTCGTCATGCGGTGCGACGCTCTGCCAGGCGGTTGCGGTATCGTAAAAGAATTGTTCTGAGACAATTCGATCACCGCTCCATATCTGCATGGCGACTTCTGTTAGACGGCGGGTCACGCCATCCTTGCCGACGGCATCAAACGTCCAGTGGATGGCGACTTGGTCGCCATCTATCAAGACTACGTGCGGTGGGTGGGTGCGTATCTCGCGGATGCGAGACAGGGCTTTGCGCTCATGGGCAATCAGGACATCACGGCCTTGCCTTGGTGGCTGATCGTTCTCCTGCATGCTGGCATGCTCAGTGTAAAACAAAGCGATCGCGTCTGCATGATCGCCATGAACCACGGCGTCTACAAAGTCAGAAACACGTGCACGTGTTGGCATGGTTAGACCCTTCTACAGCTTGAAGACGCGACGCGCATTGCCGGACAAAAACGCGGTTGTCTGATCTTCGGTCAGACCCAGCGAGTCTAACTTCGCTAAGCATTTACGCGCAGAAAGCATCGGCCAATTGGTGCCAAACATAACCCGGCTGGACCCAATGCCGCGCATATAGTCCACGAAAGTTTCGGGCAGCCGGTGAAGCGCATAGGCCGATGTGTCGACATAGAGGTTTGGGAATTTGGTCGTCATAACGACGAGATCATCGATCCAAGGAAACCCGACATGTCCGCCGACAATTACAAGCTCGGGAAAATCGAGCATGACTTGCTCAAGATAGGGAATGAGGCGTCCTGTCTCCGAACGCTTCAGCGGGCCTGTGTAGCCGATCTGCGTACAGAATGGCACGCCGGCTTCGATACAGGCGGCGTAGATTGGATAGTATTTTCGGTCATTTGGCGGCAGGTCCCAAAGCCATGGGACAACCCGCACGCCGACAAATCTCTCACCATCGACCCACTTTCGAATGTCGCGCACCGCGGCCATCGGATTGGATAAGTCTACAGATGCAAGCCCGCGGAATCGGTCAGGCGCGACGGCGATTTGGTCGGCGACTTCCTCATTGCTGATCAGCGTGCCCGTCGGGCCGTGCCAAGCCGATAGCAGGGCAATCTCGACATCGGCCTCATCCATCGCGTGCAAGGCTTGCGCGGGCGTCGCAGCCACCCCGCTGCCCGTTTGCCCCGTCCAGCGTAAGAGCGGTTCCAGCCATGGCGCGGCTGCCATTCGCTCGGTTGTGATTTGAGCCCAGACGTCTATCGCTGTCATTTGCATCTCTCATTTAATATTACTACACTAGTGAAGTATATTGGGCGTCAGGGAGGCTGTGTCAAGTGAGGAGGGTCGGCGTGTCTGCATCAAAGCACCGCATATATTTTCTGCTTCAACGCGCGGCGCATCGGCTCAAGACCGAAGCGGATGCTGCATTGTCGGACGCGGGCGGGCTGACGACGGCGCAGGCGGCGATGATGAGCATTGTCGAGCGTGAGGGACCTGTCACTCAAAAACATATTGCCACCACTTTGCTGCAAAGAGAAAGCGCCATCACCACGATGGCGGCGCGGCTCTTAAAGGCGGGCTATATCACCAAAGTCAAATCCGACGCGGACGCCCGCGCCTGGTCACTGGAGGCCACCGCCGAAGGGCGAACCGCGCTTGAAAACATGCGCGCGCCCTTCGATCGGATTAACGCGAAACTGGATACGCTCTTTAGCGAGGCAGACATCACAGAACTAGCCGAAAGGCTCACACAGATCATCGACAGCTTTTCTGAGGACGATCTATGAGCCTCAGAAACAATAACCAATATCCGTAAAGATTGTCGTCCGTCTAAAGCAAGCCCGGCTCCCGCACCGTTCCTTTTGATCTGTATGAACTGTATCCGCGAGCCAGGTGCTAAAGGCCTCTATTCCGTTTCAGCTTTGAAGCAGGTCATTCATCGGCATGAATGCCCCCTCAAGCCAGCCTCGAAGCCGCCGCACGCGAGCTAAATGAGCGTCCCAGAGAAACACTGGACCAGACACCCCAGCTGAGCGATGCATCGCTCGTGTTGCGATGACCGGGTGAAGCGACCCTCGCAAACCGGATATTAGCGTTGATTTTTAGTCGAACAGATCCACGTCAGCCATATGTCAGAAGCGTCCCTTCAAACGCGTCCGCCAGTTGATTGCCGAATGTCGCGCGCCGAGTTTGAGCGCTGGTATTGGCCTGTGTCGGAATTGGTGAAGTTTTGCGAGCAATTGCAAATTCCAAAGTCTGGTCGGAAAGCAGAATTGAGGGCGCGCGTTAGCATATCCTTAGGGGGCGGTCAGCCGCCGCAGCCTCATTCGGCCGAACCCAAAATTCAGGACGGCTTCGACTGGAAGGGCGCTAAATTATCGATGCTTACTCCGATCACGGCGTCCATCACGTTTGGTCCAAATGTCAGACGTTTCTTCAAATCTCAAATCGGGTCGAAATTTGTTTGCCATTCCGACTTTATGGACTGGGTTAAGACGAATGTTGGACTCACTTTTCGCGACGCTGTGGAGGCTTGGCATATGCTGGAGGCGAGAAAAAACGACCCTGAGTTCCGCCGAGAAATCGCCGAGTGCAACAACTACCTCCAGTATTTGCGAGACTTTCGAGATGGCAACCCAACGCGCTCTTTTGAAGATGCGAAAATCTGCTGGGATCAAAAGAAACTGAGGCCGGCAAAAGACGGTGTGGTGATCTACCAAGCGGAAGATTTGCAATTCATCCCAACAGCATAATTGTACGTCATCAGGATTTCAAATGAGCGAGCCTAAGCGTCTTCGTACCTCGATACATCCGACCCGGGAAGTTTTTGGCTTCTGTCATCAGATGCTCTCAGAGGTGCCATCTATTGAATGTCATGCCCCATGACTTTGCTCATAGATTTGGTGGTTGCCCGGTTGTTCGGGAAAAAGAGTTCAAGCTGAATGTTTTGAGCCGTAACGTCTTCGGGGCTCCCGAAGGCTGCAACCATGGAGACAAAGCTCAGATCAAGACTATGAACGCGATAGTTCTCAACCAGAACACTGCTCAGATTGGCCGCTCGTGGTTCCTGCAAGTCTTTAAACGTCGACAGGCCCGCATACCTCTTACACCGTTCTAGGACCCTGCGCGTTTCTTCATCGAAGCGCGCCGCACTTCGCAAGCGTCGCAATGTATGCGGAATGATCTCTTCGGGATTGAGCATAAACCTGCGCAGTCCATCTGGGTGAAGCGTAAGATCGTAGAGGTTGCTCGCGAGGGCTGGGTCGATCGGCGATTTTGGGTCCTCAGAGAACGCCCAAAGCTTCGTTCGAGCAAAGGCATCATTCTCAAAAAGTATCTCTCCCGATCTCGCCACTGCAATTGCGGGATTCGGCATATGGTTTTCTAGCAATGTTTGCATGGCTCTTTGAGCTGGCGCGAATGCGCTGTCTTCCATCGAAAATTCCGCCCTGGGCGGCACCAATCCAGCGCTCTCATAGAGTTCATTTGTCTCCACGAAGGAAAGGTTCAATCCCGAGGCCAGCTTGCGAACGACGTCGGCACCTGGTTTGGCGCGTCCGCTTTCCAGAAAACTAATATGCCGTTGAGACACGCCGGTCTCCTTGGACAATGCCAGCTGCGACAGGCGCCTCGTTCGACGAAGTGACGAGAGGGTTGTGGAGAACGCCATCGAATATGACCTGCACGTAATTGATTTAATTACCCACAATGCGAAATCGCTCGAAGATAAACAAGGAGCGAATGATGATTTTGGACATTTGGAGAGACTGGATCAAGGCGTTCGACCAGGCCTTTGAAACAGGTGATTGGCATACGGCTCGGTCCTTCCTCGCCGAGGATGTCGTGTACATCGTTGCCGGGGCACCCTTCGCTTGCGAGCTCAGAGGACGGGACGCGGTCATCTCTGGCTTTCAAAAGTCATTGTCGAACTTTGACGAAAAGTTTGATGAGCGCCGCTGGGAGGCCGTTGATGTTCGAGTTTGGGAGGACCATGTAGTCACGGCTTATGCAAAGGGTGACTACGTTCTCACTGGCAAGCCACCGATTACCTTTTCTGCCAAGAGCCATTGGTTCTTCAGAGGCGACAAAATCAGTGTGATGACGGATGTTTACGATCTGAAACAAGTAAATGTCCAAGAAACGCTTCAATGGTTAGCCACGCACGGCGGCGGCATGGATGCCGGCTACGTCTAGAGCAACGTCTGGCGGAGGCGAGCGTATGACCAGTTTTGCCGACAGAGCGGGAGTCCAACCTAAGGTTTGGACCGAGATCTGAACGCTAGAACCGCCCGACAGTCATCGCGAATAGCTCACCGTTCGACATCAGTGCGATTGAAGCAGTGACATAGATCCCGGCTGTCAGAATACTGCCAAATGTTCTGATATGATTGAGACGGGTCCAGTCCTGACCATACTCACGCCAATAGCGCTCTGCTTCTGGGTCTTTATGGTTGAGACGGTCCAACTTATTGTTCATTGGAACATTCCCAAAGATCGTCATGAGGAACACCGTTGGCAGATAAACGACTGGAGCGATGAGCGTGGCGAAACGCGCCGCACCGTCGAAATTGTTCAAACCGTAGACGGCAAGACAGACGGAAAGTGGTGCGATGAAAAGTATGCCCGCAACAAACTGTGTTTTGATGACCGTGCGATTGATGTGTTGCATGGCTTCGATACCAGCCGCCGGCTCAGCACGCAGCAACCCCGACATGATAAATTCGGAGAAGGCGGAAAACACACCTCCGATGACAGCGCTCCAAAGCGCGAGAAAAAGGCAAAGATAGAGGGTCCATTCATAGGTCATGGTTTTAGCTCCGATTTGTTCGTAAAAAGCGTGCTGCGGTGAGCGAGGGCATGCTCCGCCCTCGCTCATTTGCATTGGGCGTGTGGAAGTCAGGTGCGCGCGTGTGTCTCAAACCTGGCCGGGTCGCTGCGTGTCCATGTTCGAAGGACGCCCAGCATAATCGCGATGACCAATTCAATGATTGTTGCGATGATCAACGATTCCGGCGGAAGTCCGTTGACGACCATGCTGACCAGGCGCCCGAGGCCATAGCTGGCATAGATAATCGTCCCAACGATCAGAGCTAGATTGGCAAAGTTGAGCTTGATCCCGCCGATCAATAACAATGCGCCGGCTAAGATCAGAACACCACTTGGCGCCGTCAGCTCCGACATCAGTCCCGGGTCCTGTTCAACAAAGACATGACTCATTGCAAGGAAGGCCCTTGGAGACACCATCAGCGCGGTGCCGATCAGACCGAGTATCGCGCCTGCACCGATTAGCACAAGTCTTGTGATCGCGCGTTTCATGCGGCCAAGCTCCAGACGCCTGTCACGGCGACGTCTTTTGCATAGTCGGCGAAATCCTTAGGCTGACGCCCCAGCGCGCGTTGAATGCCATCAGCGAGGTGCGCGTTTCGACCATCGAGAACGGTGGCGAAGAGATAGTCGAGAATCCAGACGACGTCTTTCGGGGCGCCAGAATTTGCGACGTCCGCGACAAACCCATCGTGGGGAACGTTTATGTATGAGATCTCTCGTCCCAAGGCCTTGGAGAGGTCAGCGGCGACGTCAGCCATAGACATGAGACGCGGGCCGGTGACCTCGTAAATTTGCCCCTGGTGGTCGTCTTCCGTGAAAGCCGCGACCGCGACATCGGCAATGTCATCGACATCGACAAAGGGTTCAACCTGGTCGCCGGCTGGCAATGTGATGGTCCCCGAAAGGACCATGTCGATGAATGCACCTTCGGAAAAATTCTGATAGAACCAGCTCGCCCGTACAATTGTCCATTCGAGGCCGCTCTCTTGAACGATCGTCTCGCAAGCTTGCGCTTCTGGTTCGCCACGCCCGGACAGTAGAACCAAACGCTTGACGCCAGCCTGCTTGGCCTTGTCAACGAAAGCCCGGATGGCATTTGTCGCGCCGGGCATAGCGAGATCGGGGGCATAAGTGATGTATGCAGCGCTCGCGCCCGTCAGGCAAGCGTCCCAGCTTTTCTCATCGTCCCAATCGAAAGGCTGTACGGCGGACCGTGATCCGACCCGAACCTCGCGACCCTTAGCTTGCAGGCGTTTGGCCACGCGTTGACCGGTTTTTCCAGTGCCCCCGAGAACCAGGGTCAGGTCCTTATGTTTGCGCAGGACGTTCATTGGCTTGCTCCTTTTTGGTTTCTGCAAGCCGATGCATAGGGTGAATGCCCGGCGCGCTCTTGTCCGCGCGCGCCAGACTTTTGGCAGATCATGCCAAACTCAGACTTTGGCGGGAACGACACCGAGGCGGTACGATCGCGGTGTTTGACCTGCCCATCGCTTAAAGGCTCGGGTGAAGCCACTCTGCTCCGCAAAGCCGGTGAGAAAGGCAATCTCCGCAAGACTGTAGGTCGTCTCCCGAAGCAGTCTCTGGGCGAGGTCCTTACGCGCCAGATCCACAACACTCTGAAACGTGTGCCCATTGTCCGAAAGTCGTCTTTGAAGCGTCCGGGTCCCGAGTCCCAATTCCGTGGCAATCAGGGAGAGAGTCGGGACGCCTTCGCTTAGTAGAGTTGTCACGGCGCGTCGAACATCTTGTTCGAGTTTTTGGTCTTCCGCCACATGAGCGAGTTCCCGTTCCAGATGCTGATCGAAAAACCGGGCGATGGTTTCGTCGCCAAGCTTATTCGGCGCATCAATGCTTTCTTCGCGAACCAGCAGCGCATCGCGTCCGCTCATAAAGTGTACAGGGCATCCAAAATGGCGTTCATAAACCGCACGATCGCCTCTAGGCGCATGCTTGAAATAGATGGCGAGCGGGGCGAAGGAGGCGGTGCTCACCTCCTGACTGATCGCATTAACGGCAGACATACTGGCTTCGTTTGAGAGCTGTTGTCCGAGGCAAGCGTCGCCTGCTTTTTCGAGATTAAAGAACCAGCCTTCACGTATTTCTTGAAGCGTATACACCTCAGCACTGCCGAGGACGCGTCCGTAGCGCTCTGATCGGGCATACGAACCGCGTAGGTTGGGCGCTGACTTCCAGGCGAGACCAAAGGCCCCATAGTCATCGCTTCGCATGGCGGCGCCGATTCGAAAGGGCAAGGATAAGCCTTCCGGGTCGCGCGCAGATAAGTCCGCAAAGAAATCGTAATAGGCGTCGGATGCCACCATGAGCTTTGGGTCTATTGGCGCAGACGGTTTCATGCCAAGGCGTTCCAGCAAGTCTTCAGTTTGTACGCCTGCCGACACCTCACTGAGCACCTTATGAACGTAGAGAGATGTGATGTGACTCATCTCTCTACGTCTAATCGGTTTTCATGAAAGCTGCGAACAATTGCGTCAGTCGGACAGGCTTTACGTTTCCTTGTTTGGTCACAGTGGTTATCTCTTGAGTGGCAAGGCGAGAGGCAACGCCGCCTCATCAATAGGCCCGGCACAAGACTGGACCAGGGCCACGTTCGCCAAACCTTCGAAAGGGTCTTTCGTAACCGTTCGCCTCAAAAAATAGAGAATAAATGACTGGGCTCGCCTGATCCTGGTTTTTGCGTTCCTAACACTGGCTTGCCTTGAGGCTTATTTTGTCTACGGATCTGACTCTTGAGAAACTAGAATCCAACCGCTCAAGTTAATTCGCATAGATGCGCAGAAAATCCGTTTCGCTTTATGGCTTATATTCGAAAATTTCTCATTGAGGAAACCCATCTAGTCTGCCGGTCCGTGGGTGCCGTCGAATGACTGAAGCGACTGCGAGCTTTCCGAAATCACCGTCACGGAGTGAAGTCGGGGGGAGTGCCGCCGACACAAAGCAAGTTACGGCTAAGGAACCGTGGCTTTCAGAGCTCTATCGGGCGCACTCAGATGAACTTAGAGCGTATTTGACGCGCCAATTTGGAAATGGTCCTCCGGATCCGGATGATATGGTGCAACAGGCATTTCAAAAACTGCTGGAGCGAGGCGATCACAAATCCATCAAAAACCTACGCGCCTTTCTGTGGCGCACTGCGCGAAACCTAACGCTCAATTCGAAGCGAAACAATCAAAACCGGTCGCAATATGATTTTGAAATCGAACACCTCTATTTTGCAAACAAAGGTAACGGATCGAGCCCAGCGCGTGTCTTAGAAGTGAAAGAGCAGCTCCGCATTATCAGCGAGACATTGATCAACATGCCGGAAAAACGCAGAACAGCTTTCGTACTCCATCGGATCGACGGTTTGACGGTTTCGGCGATCGCTCGGAGATACGGAAACACGCATGCGGCGATAATCAAACATATTGCGCGTGCGGCTTCAGATATTGATGGCGCTTTAGAAGCCTACGCATCGGAGCGTGAGACATGAGCGCCCTAAAACCTCACTCGCGCGACTTGATCCGCGATGCCGCTTATGAGTGGTATCTGATTATCTCCAGTGGGCAAGCAACCGCGGATGATATCCGAAATCATCAGAAATGGTTGGCTGAAAATCCGCTCCATGAAGATGCGTATGACCGTGTGGTAACCGTCTGGGCGGCACTTGGAACGATCGAAAAGTCGGACTTATGGCCGGGTGCGGTGAAGCTCAAAGGCGATCGGCCGGTCATTGGTCTGCTCTCACCACTGACCAAGTGGCGCTCGATCGTGCTGGGGGCGGCTGCGGTGGCATCAGCGTTCTTGATTGGGATCATCGCTTTAAACAGTTTCGATGGCGCGGCGAGTCGCGATTTCGCCCCTGAGACTTTAAACCAGCAAATATTCGAAACTGGAGTTGGGGAAACACGCGCCATAACTCTGGACGATGGAACAGTCTTAACGCTGGGCGCGCGCACCAAAGTCTCGTTGGCCTTTTCCGATCGCGCGCGTCTCATCTTGATGGAAACTGGCGCCGCCATTTTTGACGTCACAAAAGACCCCAGCCGGGCCTTTCGCGTCAAAACGGGCGCGATCAGCGCCACGGCCCTTGGGACGGAGTTCGAGGTCCGCAATAATGGCGATCTCGTTCGTGTGCTTGTGAATGAGGGACAGGTTGAAGTTTCAGAACCGTTTTGGGTTGATGGAAACAAGACGTCGCTGGAGAACAAGAATCTCCTCTCAGCCGGGTTGCACATATCTGCACTGCCCGGTGAACGAATGAGCGCGCCCAGCGCAACTAATGCGGCTTTATTTGGGGCCTGGAGAGAGGGCCGCTTGGAATATGTTGGCGCGACGCTCTCGGAACTTATCGCCGATGCGAATCGATATTCCACGACACCGATCAAAATTGAAGCGGATCTTGCCGATATCGAAACAACTCGCATAACGGCTTTCTTCGACAGCGATGATATCGATGCGATGCTCTCGACATTGCCGGATCTTTTTGAAGTTACGATCGAGCGTAATGACGACGAAATTTCCATTCGTCCCGCACCATAAACAGCTATAGAAAAAGCTCTTCAAAAAAAGACTTGATGGGTAACGGATGCCCAAACTCATGTGTCGTTAGAGTGAGACTGCGATTGCGTCGCAATTGCTAAACCATTCTGCAGGAGTTTTTCATGGGTTTTTCTCGTCAGTTTGCAGCTGGACAATCTGCATTCAAAGCGGTGGCGTCTTCGATCGCAATTTTAGCTATCGCGCCGATATCTGTCGCACAAGAACAATCGATCCGTTCAGTCGAGCTGAACCTCCCGTCTGAAACGCTCAGCACTTCCTTGCAAAAAGTCTCCCAGGCCTATGGCATTAATCTCATTGCGTCTGATAACTTGGTTGCAGGGAAAATGAGCGGCCCTGCGATTGGCACTCTGAGCGTTGAAGCGGCAATGGAGGCTGTGCTTCAGAATACGGGACTCATTGCTGAGCGGCGAGGGAGTGGCGCATACTTGATACAGCGCGCGCCCGAGGTGGTGTCGGACCCCCCACCGGAAAGCCAACCCACTGTCCAACGACCGGCGCCAATACCGGAACCTGCAATTCAGGATACGATTATTGTAACCGGGGAGAAGTTTGAGCGCAGTCTTCAAGATACAATTTCAAGTGTGTCTGTTCTAGACGGCGAAACAATTGACGATAGCTATCTCACAAACCTCAGTCAGATACTCGCTCGCGTTCCGAACGTTTCCGGCGGGTTTGCCATCCGCGGCATTCCTGAGCGCGGGTTCGGAAGCGGAACGGGCGATACTTCTCAGACATCCGCAATCTATGTTGACGGTGCGATTCAATCACAATTTGGCGCTGCTGGCGGGTTGTTGAGCACTTGGGACGTTGCGCAAGTCGAAGTGTTTCGTGGCGCGCAGACCACAACACATGGACGTGCAGCGCTCGGGGGTGCGGTTATTCTGAATACCGTCGACCCGAGTTTCGAATGGGGCGGAAGAGCCCGCGCTGCGGTTGGCGAATTCAATACAACGCAATACGCGTTCGCTGGTGGCGGGCCTATCGTTGACGACTTGCTCGCGTTTAGAGTCTCAGCCGATGTAAATCGCGAAGAAGGCATTGCCGAATTCGAAACCGCGGATGGCGGTATTCTCGACAATGTTGGTCGTACGACTCGTGACCAATATCGAGGAAAGCTCCTGTTCACGCCAATCGAAGGCTTGCAAGCTTTGCTAACCGTAACGCGGGCCGAGGACAGCCAGGGGTCTAACGCTGTTAGCGGTCCGGACTTTTTCGCCCGTAGGGCCACACGAACCGTAAATCGCAACGAAACAGAGGTCACGTCCTACGTACTCGATGTCTCATATGCGCTCAACGATGCGCTGAGTTTCACATCTGTGACTTCTTATACCGATTTATCGCTCGTCGTAGACCCGATTGAGGCAACGAAGAGCCTTCCCGATGATGGATTAAATGTAAATGCAGATGATCAAACCCTGTCTCAGGAATTGCGCTTCAATTACGATGCGGACGGACGTTTCAGAGGCATCGTCGGTGTTTACTACAACCAGTTCGATGAGTTCAGTGAGCGCAGCTTTGGAGGCCCAATCATGTTCCAGGGCATTTCGGCGAACATTATCGGCAGCGATGGTTACGAAAATTCGTTCGAGAACTATGCCCTCTTTGGAGAGGGTGAGTTTGATATCTCTGATCGATGGACGCTCACGCTTGGGGGGCGCTTTGATGTTGAGGACTCGACACGAAGTGAGAACACATCCCTACAATCCGTTCCGACATTGCCCTTCCTAGACAATGGGGACACAAGCTTCGAGGGGGATGCGAGCTTCGATGCGTTCCTTCCCAAAGCCGCTATCACTTACAATTTCAATGAGGATGTGGCGCTGAGTGCGAGCTATCAACGCGCTTATCGCCCCGGAGGCGCAGACATTCGTCCAGACAACCGAGAGCCGGTTGAATTCGATCCAGAATACACCGACAATTACGAGTTCGCGTTTCGCAGCGTCTTCTATGACGGCAGTCTGACGCTTAATGCGAACGCGTTCTATACTGACTATACGGACATGCAAATTCGATTTGCGCCGGACCCAGAGGTGTTCATTCTTCGGTTTATCGCCAATGCCGGTGAGGCTGAATTATACGGCGCTGAGTTGGAGCTTTCCTGGCGGCCGACGGACCAATCGTCGCTCTATGCGTCGCTCGGCACGGTGCAATCCGAGTTCGGCGAGTTTCTATTTCAAGGCGAGAACTTCGAGGGTAACTCCTTCCCGGGTCAACCAGATCTCAACGCGTCTTTTGGGGGAACCTACAGGTCGGCCTCCGGCTACTCGGTCACGGTCGATAACATTTACTCTGGATCGTATGTCAATGGCATCCAGAACGATCCGAATTCTCGAGTAGATTCGTTTTTAATCACCAATCTGAGGCTGGGATATGAGGCGGATAATTGGGCTCTCTTTGCATATGCTCAGAACGTGTTTGACCAAGAATATTTTACCAGTATTGGCCGCAATCTTGAGGACCCAAGTCTGTCCACAGCGACAATCGGCCAACCGCAAACCTTGGGGGTTGCTCTCGAGCTTAAATTCTAAGTGGTTCGGGGCGGGCTGTGATGCTGATCGCCGGTCTCGCTTCAATCGGAGCGGGCCTCCTGTCAACCGTAGCGAGCCTCGATAAACAAGCGCGCCGCGCAAACCTGACATTGGAAATCGCCTAGGGTTCTCCGGTTTTCTGCAGACCTCTCCCGCTGAGAGAGACAAGGAGCAAAGGCGAAATCGCAAGTATAATAAACGAAACCGCTAACAGCTCTCGTATCCCATACTCAACGAAAGGCGCGGTCGCCGCAGTACCTGCCGCGGTGATCATAAAAGCAGCAAACAATAGCAAGCCAGCCGCTCGCGCTTCATTCCCGTCAGAAACTTGGAGCGCTCGATTAAATCCAGGTGGGCCGCGCAGACCAAGACCAGCGTTCACCAGTGTGAAGAGCGCAACATACGGATAAAAATGATCAATGCCGTATGCCGCCAATGCCAACATAATCAGCATTGCCAGCGCCGAAAGAAACGACCCGATCAGAATGACCATCTCCGCCCCGACGCGTTTCACGAGCAAGTTGGACGTGTTTGCACACAAGATGAAACAAAAGATCCCAATGATTTGCATCATAATGAATGCGGACATTTTGAGCTCTAAGACATGGACCGTCACAGCCGGCATGCCGAACACAAAGATCAGCAACCCGGACAAGGACGCTGCCTGGCTGAGCCCATACTTTAAGTAGGGCACGTTTGCCACCAGCGATTTGTAAGATCCTCGCGCACCCAAAACCTTTAGATCCGGTTGTATGGCCTTCACTCCCAGCAACGCGACCAAGGTGAGCAAGGCCAAGGCGCCCAGTAAGTAAAATGAACTGGTCCAGCCAAATACACCCAGGAGCCATAATCCTAAGACAGGTGCAAACGCGGGCGTGAGTGACTCGATCGACGCCAGCAGACCGAATGATGGAACAATATACCGATCTGGTAGAACGGCGCGGATCCATACCGGTGCAAACACTGCAGCCGCTGCCCCAAAGAGACCTTGCACAAAACGGCAGATTGTCAGTGCGGATATATTCGGCATCAGTGGACTGATGAAACTGACCAGGCTGAAACAGAAAAGGCTGATTACGAGCAATTTCAGTTGATCGAATTTGGCCCCAATTTCTCCCCATAAGATGAGACCTATCGAGGTTCCCGCGATGTATGCCCCCAATATGAACTGAGCTTCTGCTTGCGTGCCACCAAGTGCGATTGGGATCACCGTTATGGCCGGGAGCACTAAGTCTGTTGCGCCGAGCCCAATGATCGTGCCGATAAGCGCGATCAAAATAGAAATCACGGCCAGCCTATTAATAGGATGATCTGCAACGTTAGACATTGCGCGTACCTCTCCGCAAGTTGTTGCGGTGGCGGTAACAATCGTTCGCGATTCACGCGATGTATAAATTATACATTGAAACCCTCAGTAGTCGTTGACCAGCCTTGCAAATCGACCGTCAGCGAGTGGGATGCGCACAACTTTTCGATGTCCCGCGGTGATGCTTATTTCATCATAATCAGCTTGAGAGGTGTAAAAAACGCGCTCTGAGCTTGGGTCTTCAAACCAGCCTGTCGAACACATCTCTTGTTCAACACGATCGATTTCTTCAGTCGCGTATCGCCAAAGTGAAGTTCCCAATAAATCGCGAACGGGTTGATGCCATTCTTGCGCCCGTCTTGGCGATGCCGCTAGCAATTTGTGGGTAACATCGCAGATTAAGAAAAATGGCTCGTTGGAGGTTTCAACCAAGCGGGCGAGTGCGCGGTCGCTATGATTGGAAGGACGCGCCTCAATCAGTGATTGAATGACCGGCACATAGCGTTGCTCAGGGAACGCCCCGCGTTCCCACCGTGAAATCGTGACCTGGCTTACATCCAAGTGCTCTGCCAATGCGTGTTGTTTGATTGCATTCAAGATCCGCCATCTCTTTAGCGCGCGACCAAGGTTCACTCTTGGTAGCGGGGACGCCGTCTCGGATGATTTGCGACTGGTCATTTATAGAGCTCGAACGCGTAAAACTTTGATATGGTTTCGAAGGCTAAAGTCTCAATCATTAAATGAATAGCCGCACCGCTCAAACTGGCGTTCATTTGAACGGGCGTTGTCAATATCCGCAAAAATGAGTCGCTGGTCGGTATGCGGTCATAAGCATCAAACCCTTCTGCGTTTTGCGTCGCTTGCTGCGGCCATATTTCCGGATCTGATCTTGGTTTGCACAAATGTCACAAAAAAGGCTGACGCTGTCGCGATCGCAGACTTGCGCTGGGTGCCGTCGGTCTTCAAAATTGCGAAGGGAAAGCGGCAATCGACCGTCGTGCATCCCCGCCAAACGAATAATCTCAGGTGACGTGTTGAACGCGCGAAACGGATACTTAGACACGCCGTCGAAACCGGAGCTAGGGCAGGGCGCTCGCAACCGATTTTCGCCTAAGACTCCCTGATCGGTTGGAGGCGGCACGAACGCAGCGACCAATCACCCCTCAAGCCTAACGTTGCGGTTGGGCAAGTGGGTTCAGGCAGGCGATTTTTGTTCCCTAAGAAAAGGCGCATCCGGAACAAAGCGTCCCCCCTTTTTTTGCCGTTCTGACGTCGTGTTAAAACAGGCTGATCAGCGTGACTTTGAGCTGCCAATCATTTCCTCCAGTCGGGCTCTCAGCGAGGTGGAAGGCCCCGACATTGGCGGAAAAAGACCCGCCGGTGGGACGGACGAAGGTCTTTCCTACAATTGCCCCGACAGGGACTGTCCACTCCTCACTATTCCAGTCATAAATAATGCGGCCATTATAACCGATCGAGAACGGTCCAATCGGTGATTCTGGGAAGTTGTAAAACACGATAGGTTGTACCGTTGAGACGCTGTAATCGTCTTCTCCCCATAAGTGGTTTACCAGTCCACCGATTGCCAATGGACCGTATGCGCCAAACCCACCACCCGCGAGACCTGCACCCCATCCTGCCGATTGCGTAAAATCCTCCGTGTGGGTCTCGATTGAGATTTGCGGTCCAAATCCAAATGAAAATCGGCGCTGATTTGGCGGGACATAGACCGCCTGAAGGGTGGTATCGGCAAGGCCATACTCAGTATCAAAATCATCCAGTCCGTTGCCCGTAGGCTGAGGGACTCCCAGCAAAGGGATTATTCCTCTCACGATGACACTGCCCCATGGCGCCTCAGCCACTGTCGCCACGGGTTGTAGCTGGTAGTTGTAAAAGGTGTTGTCGTCATCTGGTCCAAAACCGATTGTCGTATCTAAGAGAAACCCTCTTATTGAGGCCGTTGGATTTTGTGTGTCACGTGTTTGTTGGCAAATGTCGTCACACACGTCCCCGATATTTTCTGCGAGGTCCTGAGCAAATGCCGTGGGATAAGAAACAAGGGATAAAACTAAACCGCTTAAAGCTATATTCGTTCGCATAATTTGATCCTCTGCTCGCTTTGGAACGGCAAAGATATCTGGGTTACGCTCTGAATATTAGGCGCGATATTGCACATAAGCCTGCGCGACAGTCGGGTATTCGGGTTTTAGATTAATTGCGGACGGCGCATCGCCTTCGCGACGGATCGTGACCAAGCTAGAGCGGAGCGGTTAAAGCTCGCTTTTCGCTGATAATCCCTTCATCTCATAGAGACAGTCGGGAATCTTGCGACCCATCAATCCCTGTCATTCATTTCTGGCGGATCGATCAAGTATTCTAGTTGATCGGTCATTCGCATCTCAATGGCTCAACGATAAGCCTCCCGGTCGATGCAGAGGTTTAAGAAATGAATGCGAACGAAACCAACTCAGTCGAGAACGTCACCACACTTTTTCGCAGCGCGGCACTCATAATAACGATCGGACTTGCCGTGGATGCAAAAGCCGAAACGATCGCGCCAGAGCGCCAACCATCGAACTATCTTCGACTAGGGACCGGGGTTGCGATATCATCAGATCTTACGATCGACCGGTCCTATGACCCGCAAGCTGTCTTCATCGCGCCGCCCCCGACACAAATTCGAGTGGAATCTGATAACGATTTGACGGTTTCGGCGGCGATTGGGCGTGATTTGAATCGCACCCTAAGTGTTGAGTTCGAGTATCGTTATCTTGAGTTGGGACTGACCCGATTCGTGCCGCAAGATGGTTTTGATCTGGGTAGCGGAAGTGTTCCGGCACCGACTGCGCTGAGGGACACAAGCCTTGAGGCCCATGCCGGGCTCGTGAACCTGGTCTTGCATCCTTGGCGCTCGCAATGGGAGATCGATCCCTTTATTTCAGTCGGCGCCGGCGCGGCGAATCTCACTTGGCAGGATGAGGACGATGTCTATCTCGGCCAAGACAGCGACACGGCACCGGTCCTCGCCCTGAAAATTGGTGCAGAAAAACGCATTTCCGAACACATCAGTCTTGGGGCAGACGTCACGCGCCTTGCCATCCTGGACCTCGCTCTCGGCGCAGAGCAGTTCCCATCGTCCGACGGATTGCTCTATCGCGATGCATTCGAGGATATAGCGCCTTGGGCGGTCAGCGTCTTCGTCAAGACGCGCTTTTGAAGCATCAAATGTCACGCGTCAAAACGCACACCACCAACCCGCCTCGTTTAAGTCTATAATCGAGGGACAACCGAAGAGAATTATCATGCGATTTGCTTGTTTCGCCTTCTGCCTTTTCCTTTCCACCCCATTTGCCATCGCCCAGGAAACCGGGAGCTTCACTGCCTCTTGTTCGGTCCTAGGCGAGCCAGCAGAGATGCAAATGAACTATACGCGCTATCGTGATGTAACCGTCTGGCAGGATCGCTATGGTCAGAACTCACAGGCCACAGATATGCACCAGTGGGGTCCGACGCACTGGGAGGGAACGATCCAATCGGCGTTCGGCACCTATCAGCTCAAGGGTGAAAATTTCTTTGTCGAAGCCTGGCTTGTAGGCGGTGTGTATAGTGACATGATCACGCTAGAGCTGAACCAGACCGGACCAACCACATTCACAATGCGCGATTATTTCAATCAAGGCCCCCTCATGCCATGTGAAATCATCGGGTAGTGAGATCGGAAAATCGCCGCCCGCTCTTATTGCTGAGGCAAAACCGGAGACGCCTATATGACCCCATTGCAGATTCAGAGATTGCTCGCCTGCGTTTTCCTCGGCCTCGGTGGCTGGGCGCTGTTCCTTCCGGGACAAGTGTTGAGCATCGGTATCAGATCAGACCTAAATTCAGGGGATGTCGTCTCGACGGTCTTGATGGGGTGCTTTGGCGCGCAGGCCGTCCTCGGTGGTACGGTCATGCTATTGTCGCGCTTTACGCAGCGAACGTTTCTCGTTTTTGGCATTCTGGGATCCTTGCCGTTCTTCGTCTTCAACTATTACTTTGTTTTTATAGTGCCGGTCTTCAGCAGTTGGATGCTGTTGGATTTTGCCGGAAACATCGCGATTTTGACGCTCTGCATAATGGGGTATCTCGGCATGAAGAAGACGGGGCAGCAAACGACTTGAGATCTCCTGCTAAGACGTCTTATCCAGTGAAGCACGTGGCAACGTTCTGAAAGCGGACCGTTCGCTCAGCCAAACAAATCGCTCCACCTTTTGAATCCGTTCTTATATGCACACGATATGGATAGCGCTTCCAATCTTTGCTCGGATGAGACCGCTTTGAGCGAATACCAGGCTTGGCGGTTGAGCCAGCCAAATATGCGTGCCTGGCGACATGGCGAAGCAACGCGCTTGCCGCGGGCCTTCCGTGTCGCGCCGTTTTGGTATGCAGGGATCGTGGTGCGCAGGGTCTGGCAAAACGACCAGACTGTGCTGGATGCCTCGCTCGAGTTTCACGGCCCACAAACATCCGCCTTTATATACCGTCCGCAAGCACGCGTTGAGCAGATCGGTCTGTGGATCGCCCCGGAACTGGCCCCGGCCATCCTCAAACAGCGTTGCGATGACATTGATCGCACCGATAGGCATTACGCGCGTCGTCAAGAGGAAGGTGCATTCCGACAGGTGATGTCGCTCGCCCGTGCAGGACACCCCTTTCACGAGATTGTCTTGGCCCTGGATGAGGCCATTCAAGCGCGGCTCGACGTGATGTCCGTGGACCTCGACATTCAAAGCGTCTTGCGGAAAATGAGAACGAGAGAAGACGCAATCCCGGTTCAGCGCTTGGCGCGTGCCGCCGGATTAAGTGAGCGTCAATTTCGCCGACGGTTTCAGAATGTGATGGGGTGTGCGCCTAAGGCATACAATCGTATCCTAAGACTACAACGCGTGCTAACTGAACTGGATTTGTTTGGGCCGCCGGATTGGGCGGATTTGGCATACAAACACGGTTTTTTCGACCAATCGCATCTTAATCGTGAGTTTTCGGATCTCATGGGCGCGACACCAAGGTGCGTGCAGGATGAGCGCAAATATGGCGTGTCCGATTTTTCCAATACCGGAGCGGTCCTCACCTTTACCTAGATTTCTCCAAGTTTGAATTTCAGGAGATGTCATGAGAATTCTGTTCGCTAGTTTGATCGGGTCAGTGTTAGGCTTTGGCCTGGCTGCAGCCGGCGAGAGCGTGCCCATGGACGCGGAGACCTGGGACGTTTCTGATGCCAGCGTCAGCCAGTTCACCGATGTGGCCGGACGCGACGCGCTTTGCCTGCGAGGCGGTGCAGCTTTGGTCAAAGGCAAAGAGACTCTGAACGGTGTCATATCGGTCGACATTTTGAATACTGGGACGCCGCATTTTGGATATCTTGTCTTCCGCGCGCTCGATGGGGAAAATTCCGAAGAGGTCTATCTGCGCATGCATAAGAGCCGACAAGTCGATGCGCTGCAATATAACCCGCACATAAATGATGAACCGAACTGGCAGCTCTTTGGGTCGGCGCAAGCTGCCGCAGATTTTGGCTCTGCCGACTGGGTCACATTGCGAGTCGCGTTTGCCGGCGACAAGGCGAAGGCCACCGTAATTTCCGACGCGGGCGAAACCGTCTTGGAGGTGGCTGATCTCGCCTTTGACGACAGCGGAATGCGCGTTGGCTTGAGAGCGCTGCAGCGCGCATGTTATTCGAACTTCCAGATTTCTGATCGCGCGCCGGATTTATCTGCGATCGCAGACCCGGTTTACGCGAGCGATCCAAACATGATCACGTCTTGGAGGCTATCGCCTCAATCGCGTTTCGATGCTTTTGCGCATCAGGTCTTCTCTTCTAACGATTGGGCACCTGCCGAGACCGAACCGAATGGAACGCTGCTCATTTCGAGATATGTCCCAAAAGCCTCGGCAGGCGCGTTCCGGCTGAATGAGATGGATGTCGTCTATGCTGGCGCGACCCTTCACGCCGATCAGGCGCGAACGATTGAGCTAAACTTTGACGTTTCGGATATCGGCCGTGTCTATCTGAACGGCAAACCCAGGGTTGAGCTGAACAATACGATCAGAGCCAAGGGCAATGCTTTGTTTCGCGGCGACTTTGCGGTGTCGACACAATCGGTTTTTCTCGATCTTGAGCCAGGTGACAATGACCTTGTCTTTGGCATCGCAGAGCGCACCAATGGCTGGGGTCTGGCCGCGCGCATCGTCGATATGACCGGTGTTTCGATTAAATAGTATCACGTCCAATCCTAGCCGCGCAACTCGTAAACTGATCGTATCGGCGGAAGCGATCATGACCCGTGCGAAACCCGCGCACAAAAAGCGCGCTCATTTGGCGGGTCCGAAAAATAGAATTGGCGCTTTGGTCAAGAATCCTGGCGGGTGAGACATTCCGCAAGTGCGCCCGCAACCGTATTTCATTCTCTCGAGAACACCAAAGGAACCATCGAGCTATGTCGGAATGCCGAGACCATTTTTGCCTGCTGCGATCTAGCAGCCTCACGCTATCAATCCAAAGAGGGCGGCGGCCCGGTGCGAGCGCGATCGTTCCAGATCTGTCACAAAGACGCACCCAAATCTCGCGCTTTTAAAACCTCACCACGCATGGCGCTGGCCACGGCGACGCTGGTCCATGCCAATCCTCGAACTGTGAGAGCGGTTCGACATCACGGTCGCCTCCAAACCTCCCAGAAAGGTCAACCCATGTTAGAAACGGAATCAGCAAAACAACAGATCAATGGCGTTAATGTCACTGCGATTCTCGAAGCGCGAGACGCGCTCGAAAGTTCACCCGAGGCCGCGAATTTTACATTCGCAGCGACCAGTGAGTGGGTTGGCGGTGTCCACACTCGGATGCAGATGAATGGCTTCTTCGGTCTTGGTGAGGCGCAGTCGCGGTCTCAAACCTTTGCGATTGAATCCGATCATCCTGAAGTATTTGCAGCGCCGGATGCCGCACCCACGCCCGTCGAATTGGTGCTTTGCGGTCTTGCCGGCTGCCTCACAGCGGGTATCGCCTCTGTTGCCGAAAACCGCGGCGTCAAGCTTCGATCCGTTCGGGCCGTGGTGGAAGGTCAAATGAACCTGCACGGCATCCTTGGGATCGACAGTGGTGTTCGCAATGGCTTCAATGCCGTTCGGGTGTCTTATGACATCGATGCGGATGCAAGCCGCGAAGACATCGAAGCGCTCGTGGCGCAATCGCAAAAGCGTTCGGCTGTGTTCGACATCATGACGAACCCAACCAATGTGAACGTCACGGTTCGCTAGGGCCATCCTGGAATAGCCATGGGCTGAATTTGCAGATGATCCGACCGTTCTCATCGATTGCTGATCGGCTTGTTCGGGTTTCCTCCCGCTGAGCCGAGACGCGATCGGGAATAGGGCGGTGTCAAAGTCTCTGCGTGCCACTGCTTCAGCCCTGGCTAAGCGATCATCTGCCGGTCAAGCGAAGATCTGGGCTTTCCCCCCTTACTCGTCTCCGCGCGGATGATCGCTGCAAGGATGCCCCGACAAGATTTGCCGCTGCTATTTCCACTGAGGTTCAATCATGAACAAGGTCACAACCGTGATTATTGGTGCCGGTCAGTCCGGCTTGGCCATGAGTCATCAACTGCAAGAAAAACAGATTGACCATGTCCTTCTGGAGCGCGGACAAGTCGCGCATTCCTGGCGGGCGGATCGTTGGGACTCGCTGCGGCTGCTAACGCCCAATTGGCAAAGCCGACTGCCTGGGTTTTCCGAGCCTGAGAACGACCCAGATGGATATCGAACGATGCCCGAAACGATCGGCTTTCTGGATCGTTATGCGGCCTATATTCACGCGCCTGTCCAAACCGGCACGACGGTTTTGTCGGTCGTTGCGGAGGGACCGGGTTATCGGATCAAGACAGATCGGGGTGACTGGCTCTGCTCAACATTGGTGCTCGCCAATGGCGGGATTACAGAAGCCGTCATTCCCCGCTTTGACGAACCCGTTCCGCGTCATGTGAAGGTGATGACCGTCAAAATCTATAAGCGCCCGAGCGATCTCGAGCCGGGCGGCGTTTTGATTGTTGGCGCCTCCGCCAGCGGCGTCCAATTGGCCCAAGAGCTTAACGATGCCGGACATGACGTCGTCTTGTCGGTCGGAGAACATGTGCGATTGCCGCGCACATATCGTGGCCGCGATATTCTCTGGCATATGGATGCATGCGGTCTGTTCGACGAAGGCCTTGAAAGCGTCGACGATTTGAACCGCGTGCGCGCTTTACCCTCCATGCAACTCATTGGATCGCCAGAGCGAAGCACGCTGGACCTCAATCGCTTGCAATCACAAGGCGTTTCGATCGTCGGGCGGCTGGCCGGCTTTCGCGACCAAGTTGCCTACTTCTCCGGATCTTTGCCAAATGTCTGTCGCTTGGCCGATCTGAAAATGAACCGGCTTTTGCGCGCGCTGGACGATTGGATCGAGGCTTACGGATTGGAACGCGACTTGCCAACCGAAGCGCGGCCGAACGCGACCTGCATTCCTGATGCACCGAGGTTGCAGATTAATCTCGAAGAGGCCGGGGTCAAAACACTGATCTGGGCGACAGGATTTCGGGCAGATTATAGCTGGCTTCATTTGCCGGTATTTGATCGCCGCGGGCGATTGCGACATGCGGGCGGCATTGTCGATGCGCCAGGCGTGTACGCGATGGGCTTGCCCTTTATGCGCAAACGAAAATCGAGCTTCATCGACGGCGCCGGAGACGATGCCTGCGCTCTGTCATCACACCTTAACTCTTACCTCAAGCACCCATCCCGACGGGTGGCATGACCGATATAGGGAGCCACACATGCAACCAAATAAAACGCCCAAGGCCGCGTTGGATCGCACGATCAAGGTCCTTTCAGAACGTCCTGAATTTGGTCAGCGCACGCATATCGCGTCCGCCACTCTGGAGGCAGGGATGACGTGTCAAGCAAACGCCAAAGACTTCGAAATCGTGACCGATGTCCCAAAGGCCATGGGCGGCGAGGCGCGGGGTCCATCGCCCGGTACGCTGCTGCGATGTGCGATGGCGAGCTGTGTCGCAATTGGCATTAAAAGCTGGGCCATTCGCTCTGACTTGGATGTCATACATGTCGATGTTCGGTTCGAGGCTGATGTAGATGCACGAGGTGAGCTGGGCCTGGATCCGTCCGTGTCGCCGGGCTTTGACGCCGGCCGATTGTTCATCCAAGTGGTGTCGCCCGAAGCGCCGGTCGCGCTAAATGCGTTGATCCAGACGTCTCTCAAATACAGCCCGTTGATGACGTTGGTGCAATGCAAATCGCCGATCCAAGTCGACATTAAACTGATCCATCCACAAGACGGAGCTGCGAGATGAATGCCCGGTTTCAAATCCGAATTCAAAGATACGGTTGGGACAAAGCCTGCGAGCATTATGAAACGGGCTGGAAAAACAGCTTGGCACCGGCGCAGGAGAAACTGCTGGCTCTTTGCGATGTCCAGACGGGCGAACGTGTTTTGGACTTGGCGTGTGGCACGGGCTTGGTGACGGTGCCATTGGCGGATGCGGTTGGGCCAGCGGGGCAGGTCGTCGCCACCGATCTCTCCGATCGAATGGTCGAGCACACGCGTCGACTGTGCCAGGCGCGCGCGCTAGACCAAGTTATGACCATGCGCGCTGATGCAGAACATCTGTCTGAGTTCGAGGAGGGCAGCTTTGACTTGGTCACGTGCGCGCTCGGGCTGATGTATTGCCCCGACCCAGGGGCCGCGCTGCGTGAGGCCTTTCGGGTGTTGAAGCCCGGAGGACGCGCAGTGTTTGCGGTTTGGGGCACGCGCAAGAATTGCGGATGGGCGGAGATATTCCCCATTGTCGATGCCCGCGTGCACTCGTCCGTATGTCCTATGTTCTTTCACCTTGGAACCTCGGACATCTTGGCGGCAGAAATGAAGCGAGCAGGCTTCCAGACGATCGAAACGCATCGACTATCCTGCGACCTACCATATCCCGACGCCAAAACGGCGATAGATGCAGCCTTCATCGGAGGGCCCGTTGCACTGGCCTATAGCCGTTTCGACGAGGCAACGCGCAATGAGATCAGACGCGAATATTTGAACTCGATCTCAGACTATCAACAAGGATCCGGCTTCAAAATTCCTGGCGAATTCGTGGTGAATTATGGTGCCAAACCAACTCGCGCGTGATGCGATACAGAAGCAGCGCAAGTCTTGCCGCACGCCAACACAAAGTCGCAAGGGGCGAACCACATATCCGCGCCGCTTAGAATTTGGCGGGGCAGTCGGGGCCAGGTCCTTTCTTCAAGATCAACAGCCGGATCAGTTGCGAACTCAGGAAACTGTTCAGCCCTTTTCTCCGCGCTGAAACCGATCAAGCTCGTCCGGATCGAAGCCCACATCATTGTCGATGAGCGGGTCTCTCAGAAAGTCATCTTCGGGCTTCACCGCGGTTGCGCGCGTGACCAAAAACCGACAAATCTTGTCTGAAAGACTCCGGTTCCGCGAGGATTTTCCAGCCATCCATACGGTCAGCTTACTCGCGCGTTCGAGTTTTTTGATCTCTTTCTCGCGCGCGCTCATTTCGCGAACTCCGCATGAGCGTCTTCTGCGTTTTCCGTCCTCGCGGGCCCGACTTTGTTGACCCGGCACGGCACACCTTTGAGATGCGGGATGCCCTGTTCTAGATCCAGGTAGTCTTCGTCATCTCGGCAGAGCTGTGCATCGGCATATTTGAGTGCCCCAGACAAGTGTCCAGCGCCCGGCTTCATTTCAGGCTTCCACCATCCGTGCGGGATACGAATGAGATCATCGGGCATCGCGTCTTTTATGGCCACCTTGATAGAAATTTTTGCGAGTTCGTTTTCGACCTCAACCCACTCACCTTCTTCGAGTTTGTATTTGAGCGCTGTCCCGGGACTGACAAACATAAGCGGCTCAGGATGGCGCTTTCGCATCTCTTCAATATGGCGGTGTCCGGTCTGAAAGAAGCCATCCTCGCGAACGCCGGTGAACAGTTTCAACGGATAGTTCGGATCTACAGGCGGATCTTCGCGGAAGTAAGGCAAAGGATCGAATCCCATTTCTTCTAGGGCTGAGGACCATAGCTCGACTTTCCCGCTCGGAGTGGCAAAGCCGGTCTTTAGATATTTGCGAAATTCCGGTGGGCCGAAGTGGACATCGGTTGTTGCGACAAACTCTTGCCAGCTCATGCCGAGCTTTTGCAAACGGTAGTCGTAAAAGTCTTCCAACGTCTCCCAAGGCACAATGTCGGGTCGATCGAGCGCGCCAGCGACCGACTTCCAGAACTCAAATGTCGAGCGACACTCGCCAGGCGGTTCCATCGACTTCTCTGATGTTCGAACTGTCGACATCCACCCAAACGAGTCCATGAGCCAAGGCCGCTCCAACCAGCTGTCGGCTGGCAATATATAATCTGCGAGCTGTGCAGATGGCGTCATGAACTGCTCATGCGCGACAACCAGATCCTGGTTCATCATCGCCTCTATGATGAGCTTCATATTGGCATAGCTCATCATCGGATTGTTGCCGAGGAAGAAGAACGCCTTCACCGGATATGGGCCGTCTCCTGCCATCGCCCGGAAGAGCGAGGATGGCGGCGTCATATGACAGCCCATGACGAGATTGGCATACTCTTGTCCCCAAACCTTTTTCGTCGGACCGCGGAAGCGTTCTTGGCCGCGATAGGTGAAGGCGGGGTGCTTATAGGACCCAAGCTGTTTGGCTTTTTGTTCGTCGGAAAGGACGTGATGCATTTCGATAGTAGATTCATTGATCACGTCAGGGTTGAAGCCTTGCAAGTGCTCGCCACCTGGCACGTCCACATAGCCACAAATGGATCTCAGTATGCACTGCAAGCGAATGGCGGAGGTTGAGTTCCGCTGCATATCCGTGATGGGCGTCCAGGGGATGATCGATGGGCCTTCGGAGGCGTACATGCGGGCGGCTTTGGCGATCATTTCCGGATCACAGCCGGTTAATTTGGCAACGCGCTCCAGCGGATACGCGTCGACACGCTTTTTCAGCTCTTCAAAGCCGATCGTCCAATTGGCGACGAAGTTCTTGTCATAGAGTTCCTCGTCGATAATGACTTTTAGCCACCCGAACATCATCGCGGCATCACTTCCGACCTTGAGTGGGAGCCAGATGTCTGCGCGTTCGGCGCTGGAACTGCGTCGCGGATCAGTGACGATGAGTTTCGCGCCGCGGGCCTGCGCTTGCTTGATCCATGTATACATTGGCGTCCAGCTATGGCGGCGCGGATTGTGCCCCATCAAGACGATACATTTGGTGTTTTGGAAGTCGCCAATCGGAAACCATCCATACGTGAAGCGGTTGATTGCAGCGGTGTTGCCAGCACAAAGCGCGACACCGCTTGTCCAATTTGGCGACCCGATATGGTTCATAATCCGGCGTCCTAAGCCATGGTCCGTCCCGGTATTCCACTGGCTGGTCGACACCGCCCAAGCTTCGGGGCCGTGTTCGGCAATGATGGCTTTGAGTCGTTCTCCAATGTCAGCAAACGCCGCTTCCCATGTCACCTGTTCCCATTGACCAGAGCCACGTTCTCCGACCCGCTTCAGCGGATGCAGAATGCGATTGGGGTTTGCGAACCCTTTGGGCGCGATGATGCCCTTCATGCAGATATTATCTCGGAAGATAGGATTATCAGATGAGCGAACGCGAACGACCCGGCCTTTTTCAACCTCTGTGACAACCGAACATGCAATGTCACAGGTCGCGCAAATCGTCCTTTTTGTTGTGACGCCGGGCCTCGTTTTGCGCGGCTCATACGCCGCGTTCACAACGTCTTGCGGATCAAACGGCATTGGGGCTGGCATTGTGTCTCCTCCGATGTGTTTATTTTTATATTTGACTCAGTATACGAGTTATCACTCGGTTATGGTATTCGGATTTGATCATGGATCAGCACAACAAGCCCAATGCATTGTATTCAATGCGAAAAACACCGATCCAAGACCGCTCTAAAGCAACGATCGATGCCATTCTTTCGGCCGCTACTCGGATTTTGCTCACAATCGGTTATGACAAAGCCAGCACCAACAAGATCGCCGAGCTTGCGGGCGTTGGGATAGGCTCGCTTTACGAGTATTTTCCGGGCAAGGAAGCGATCTATGCTGAAGTCCGTCGCCGTGAGGATCAGAGGCTCTTCGATCTGACAATGAACCGAGCTGAACCTGAAACGCTCCAAGAACTGATCCGTTCGCATGTTTCCATATATTTGGAATTTGTTCGATCGAATCTGGATTTACATGCGGCTCTTATCAATGACGTGCCGCAATTTGCCGTTGGGCAAGAAGAGCTCCCATTTTATCGCGAATACCTTCCTTGGGCGAAGTCATTTCTCGAAGCGCACAAAGCGGAGTTGCGCCAGACGACCAACATTTTGCAAGTCAGCAGTTTCATCACCCGCGCAACCCGCGCGACGATCGATAATTACGTTCTCCACGCCCCAGAACAGCTCAACGATCCGCTGATTGAAAGCCTGCTCATCGATCTTCTCGAACGGTTTTTG
>JBCCXW010000013.1:0-36262 GCA_039191105.1 Pseudomonadota bacterium | reverse complement strand
TACAATCACGACTTATTGTTGCGTGGGGTCGGTATTCGCTTCAATGGCGAGATCAAAACCAATGTTGAGGAATACTGTATTTCTGAGGGCTGGGTGAAAGTCGCCGCAGGCAAGGCCGTAGACCGCAGAGGCAACCCGCTCACCTTGACTCTCAAAGGCACAGTCGAAGCCTGGATGGAAGACGAAAGCGCGGCCGAGTAAGCGCGCTTTGCGTCATTGGCGCGGCGACTGATGAGGGGCGGTTTTAGAATGCTCGCTCAAGCGCAGCTTCTGGCTTCAAAGGAAATATAGGGCACGGCTGATATAGCGCCCCATTTTGCTAAAAACGCTCCTTCAGCTTCGCAACTCTAAAGGACACTGGTTGCACGGTTGATTTGTCCATCGCGCATGAAAACCGATCCACGTAATGCACTCTATTCATCCTTAACGAACGGGGAATCGACACTGGGCCGTTCAAGTATTTTGACTAAATCGTCAAATTAAGTTGACGAATTGGTCAAAATGATATTCATAGCGATCAAAGGAGCCTATTCGTACACCCGAATTCGAGATGAGCCCATGCGAGAACGCCAAACGCTCCAACACGCTCATTGAGCTCTTTTTGAACCGAGGGAGACTAAAAAATGAACACTGAGGCGCGAACTAAACACGGAGGCTTCAAGCTCGCACGGCCAATCGATGCAGCGGAAGTCGAGCATTACAAAGAGTATGGCTTTGTTCACCTGAAGGGCGTGTTGCACCCAGATTGGGTCGCCGCTGCCGAGGAGGCTTTTACAGAAGTCATGACGGCTGACCCGGAGATCGTGCACCATGCTGATCTCGGAGCAATGGCTGAGATGGTGTCCAGCATGGGCGCGAAGACGTTGGATGATGGGATAATTCAATCCACAGAAGTCCCAACCGAGCAATTAGGTAAATTCTGGGTTCGGTCATTTAACTGGTCCAAAATGGAAACACTGGCCAGTATTTCTCTTCACAATCCCCTACCCGAATTGGCAGCTGAATTGATGGAGGCAACGCGCATCAATTTTTACGGCGACCAACTCTTCCTGAAAGAGCCTATGTCGATCCGTCGAACCGCATTTCACCAAGATGCGACCTATTTCCACCTCGAAGGTGAACAATGCTGCACAATGTGGATTCCTCTAGATCGAGTCGACACGGAAAACTCAACGATGGGGTATGTGCGACGCTCGCACAAAGGCCCTCTATACTTGCCGAACACGTTTGTTTCGCAGCTGCCTATGCCTGGGTCGACCGGGCATGAACAACTACCGGATATTGAGGGAAATGAAGAAGATTTTGACATCGTCTATTGTGAAGCCGAGCCTGGCGATGTGATCATTCACCATGTTCGCACACTCCACGGCTCGACGGGTAATACGAGCGCCACGCGTCGCCGACGCGCGATTGGATTAAGATATATAGGCGACGATGTTCGCTATTTTGAGCGCGATGGCGCCCCGCCTGATTCCCAAAAAAGCGCGCACCTTCAGAATGGAGACGTTATGGATAGTCCTGAATTTCCATTGGTTTGGACGCAAAAAGCTGGGTATTTGAATTAGGCAAACAAGCTCTGGCTCAAGAGAATTTTGGGAAATACATGGACACGGTCGATCAACCGCTTGACGCTTACACGAAACGCAGGAAAGCAACACGAGAACGTCTCGTAACGGCTGCCAGATCGGTTATGGCCTCGAAAAATATCGAGGCTGTAACCATCGACGAGATCACTCAATTCGCCGAGGTCGGGAAAGGCAGCTTTTATAATCACTTCTCATCGAAGGAAGAGCTGTTTCTGGCCACATTAGATGATGTCATCGCGGGAATAGCTGATCATATTACTACGGCGATCCGAGATGTGGATGACCCTGCCGAAGTCTTGTCGATCGGCATTCGGCTACACATTAAACTGGCGACAGCTGATCCTGGCATTGGCCGACTAATTGTAAATGCCCCCGCCAGCTTGGACTTTTTTAGTCGATATGCTGACCCGATCATCCATCACACGATTGATAGGGGTGTGGAGACCGGGCGGTTCGAAATTCGCGACCGGGACCTATTTTTTGTCCTTATGACATGCGGGCTGAATGCTACAGTGTTGGGTCAATTGGACGGAAAGCTCGATAAAGCAACCGACATCGAGTTTGCCAGCTCCGTTCTTCTAATGGCAGGTTTGAATCGAAGCGACGCAAACGCCATTGCGAAAAAAGACATACTCGAAGTTTGACATCCGAATCCCTCAGAGATTTACCAAACATGGCAGGTCGAGAGCGCCTCGTATAATAAAGACTGTAAGCGAGAGACTCAGCCATTCATACACCCACGATATTCGTCCACCTATGGCGACTGGTTGCCCGTTTGCGAACGACCGCTCTAAGGCGTTATTCGCCGCTCAGCGCATCATAGACGGCAGCCACAGATGTCTGCCTTAATTCGAGCGGCGCACCGGGATTGTTCTGATCAAAGATTTGCACCATGCCGATGAAATAGAGGTCATTGACCGGGTCGATCCAGAACCAGGTGCTTGCCGCGCCGCCCCAGAAAAAGGTCCCGGCAGGGGTTTGCGTCTCTGCCAGATCAGGGTCTTCAATCGTGCCAAAGGTCAAACCCATACCCATACCTGGATATGTCCGACCGATGTTCAGGCCGCCATCAGAGATCAGCGCGCCATCGGGTAACACGTCGGTGCGGATGAGTTTAACGGTTTCGGGCTGCAATATCCGAACCCCGTTGAGCGCGCCCTGGTTCACCAACATTTGCGCAAACTTGGCATAGTCATCCATGGTCGAAACCAAACCGCCTCCGCCGGACTCGAATGCAATGGTCTCTTCCTTGAACATCACACCCGGGGCTGGAATCGGCACAAGTGCGCCCGTCTCAGGATCAAACCCAAAGACGTCGCTGAACCGATCATAGGCCGCATCGGGCACATAGAACCCAGTATCGGTCATGCCCAAAGGCTCGAACAAACGCGTCTGTAAGAATGCCCCGAACGTTTGGCCTGACAATTTTTCGATAATATAGCCCTGAATATCCATACCAGCGCTGTAGAACCATGCCTCACCGGGCTGGAACAAAAGCGGGATGGTCGCGGTTCGGTCGATAAAGGTCTGCAGATCGGGCGCGCGCATGACATCCAGGTCGCGAAACGCTGCGTTCGCCGGATCATTGCCGCCAAGCCCATAAGCGAAGCCAGAGGTGTGCGCCATCAACTCACGCATGGTCGGCGGCCGCTTAAGATCGCCGAGGATCGCCGCCCCGTCTTCATCCACACCGGACAGCACTTTCAGGCCCTCAAACTCCGGCACATACTTGGTCACTGGATCGTCTAGCTGAAACTTGCCCTCTTCCCAGAGCATCATCATCGCCACGCCTGTGACCGGTTTGGTCATCGAATAGATCCGGTAGATGGTGTCCGGCTCGATTGGCGCTTGTGGCTGCAGCGATCTTAGTCCTGTATAATAGTCACTGATCACGTCACCCTTATGGGCCAAACGCGTATGGATGCCGTAGAGGCGTCCATCGGCAACATACGCCCCCATTTTTTCTTCCAGCGCTTTGACTTTTTCGGCAGAGAAAACCGCCGTGGACGGGCTGATCACGACGTCGGCGGGGTCGGCGGTCACCGGCACGACCGTGTCGGCCACCGATGCACCCGGATTGGAGTCCGGACTTGCGCATCCGACCAGCACCGCGCTCGCCAACGCCATCACAAAGCAAAGCCGAGTACCGTGGCGCTGATCACTCAAAATCGGCATGGTGCGCTCCACCTCTTTCAAAAACCCATTCTATTTGCTGGGAGGTTCTTGCGCCAAGCAGGCGTCGTCGGCAAGGCCTGCCGCCGCGGTCAGATCACCGCTGCGCAATTGCCATATTGTCAATCAGCCGGGTGCCATCGATCCAGGCCGCCGCGAGAATCCGCGCCTCTTGCCCGGAGGCCAGCCGATCCGCAGAGAGGGTCTGTAAATGCTCCGGATCGACAATGCTGATATAATCCAAACGCTCAAAACCAGCCGCCAGGATGGCCGTTTCTGCCTCGGTGCGGGCAAGCTCAATTGCGCCGCCGGCTTCCATGCGACAGACAGCGCGATGCAGCGCTGCGCTCAACGCATTCGCCCGCTGACGCGCCTCTCCGCTCAAATATGCGTTGCGCGAAGACTGCGCCAGACCATCGCAATCTCGAACGGTGGCACCCCCGACAATATCGATGGCAAAACCGAGATCGCGCACCATCCGACGGATGATCTGGAGTTGCTGGAAGTCTTTTTCGCCAAACACCGCAACATCCGGTTGTACATGGATAAACAAGCGCGCCACGACGGTTGCGACGCCATAAAAGAAGTGCGGGCGATACACGCCATCCAGCAGATCGGACATCTCTTCGACCCGAACATTGGTTTTCGATTCATCCGGATACATGTCCTCCGCGCTCGGCAAGTAGACAATGTCGGTGCCAAGGGCCGCCAAACGTGCGATATCCTCTGCCTCGGTTCGCGGATAGGACTCCAGGTCTTCACCTGGAGCGAATTGCGTTGGGTTCACGAATATGCTGACCACAGTGACATCCGATTGCACCTGCGCCCGTTCGACCAGTGATAAATGCCCATCATGCAAAGCGCCCATGGTCGGGACAAAGCCAATATTGCGTCCTGCATCACGATGTAATTTGAGAATCGCTCGTAATTCGGTTAGACTGCGAGCAAGGTCGGGTGAAGCCTTCATTACATTCACTCCACGATTGTAGTTGTAAACCATCTGTTAACCCTTTGCAGCGATTTTTTAAGATATGAGAAAGCCCCTCCTTACCCGCCTCAAAGCTCTGCTTACTGCAGTTTGCGCTCCGCTCTACACAAGACCGTCTAACGCCGCTACGGTAGAGTTCAGTCTTGAACCGGATCTTGATCCCATTGGCGATCACCAGGATACCTGGCTCTTTGAGTCAGAAGAAGCGCTCGAGGCCGCGCGTTTGGACCTTTCGAAAGATATGAACGCGATCGCCGACAGTTTGTCGGGCCTTCGCGAAACCTTGGCGTTCATTCATGGCGAGGTGCCAATACCAGCGGAAGCCTTTACCGCTGCACCGGATACCGTGATCTACCATGATGATGTCTTGTTCGAAGGTGAGGCGACGGCTCCAGCGGCCATCGCGCAAGAGGAGATCAGTGGCGGCGAAGGAGTTTTCCTTTTCGACGATGCTCCAAGCTTCGAAGACGAACAAACGGCGCATCAACAAGCCGCCTAGATCTAACGGAGACCCGCACCGGCAATGGCCGATGGATATGGACATGCGGGCGATGACGCCTCAACGCTAACGCTTTCGACCCCGGCACAAAACCAGTGCCGGGTTATCGTTGTTGGCAACGAAAAAGGCGGCGCGGGCAAATCCACCGTTTCGATCCATTTGGCGATTGCTTTGATGCGAATGGGCAGGAAAGTCGGCGTTATTGATCTTGATGTCCGGCAACGCACGCTGACGCGCTATCTCGAGAACCGGATGCGGTGGATGCAGTCGACCAATGCGCAGCTGCCAATGCCCGAAATGATCCGCGTCGATGCCAGCACAGAACGCGATCTCGACTTGGCCGAAAAAGAAGAAACAGATCGTTTTCACGACGCGTTAGAACGTTTGAAATCGGTGTGCGAATTGGTCATTGTTGATGCACCTGGCGGCGACACCTTCCTGTCCCGGATTGCTCATATGCAAGCCGATACTTTGATTACACCGCTCAATGATTCGTTCGTTGATTTTGACTTGCTCGGCGACGTGAACCCGCAAACGCTCGAAGTGTTGCGACCGAGTTTCTACTCCGAGATGGTCTGGCATTGCCGCAAGAGCAAAGCACGGACATCCCGTCAGCCAATTGACTGGGTGGTGATGCGGAATCGCGTTTCACCGCTCGAAGCGCGCAACAAGCAGAAAGTCGGCGAGGCGCTGTTAAACCTGTCGAAACGGATTGGCTTCCGGCTCGCACCTGGCTTGTCAGAACGGGTGATTTATCGCGAGCTGTTCCCAGCGGGATTGACGCTTCTGGATCTCACCGAAAGCGGTTCGAATGTCAGCTTTACGATGAGCCATGTAGCTGCTCGCCAAGAACTTCGCGACCTGGTTATTCTCTTGCAATTGCCGGAACTGGCGGGCACCGAAATTTCGTTTTAGTCCTACCAGCCCAAACGCAAGCCGGCCCGGGCGCCAACATCCCCGCGGGCAGGGACCGTTCCGACCGCAAAATTCGCCGACCAATGCCGATCAAAGCGCGCTGCCCCGGACACGGCGATGGCTGAAACGCCTTCAAAGTAACCGGCATTCAGAGACACCGCGACGCTTTCATTGCTCTGTAACCAGGTGGAGCCGGCCAAAGCATTGGCGATCGCAATCCCCGCCGTATTGGCGTCAATATCCTGCTCGGTTCGGCCGAGGCGTAACACCAATTCATCGACATTGATCTGCAATTGCGTGACGTCAGACTGCATCACAGCGATCGCTTGTTGATTCGTTTGCGCAGCGGCATCGCTCTGCGCGATGCGCACCTGATTGGCATTTATGTGGCCTTGATTGCTGGCAATCGCGTCCGTATTCTCGTCAATGTTTTGATCGGCTTTTGCCAGAGCCTCGCTGTGCGTAGCGACCTCCGCTTCAACCGCATCAAACCGTTCGGACTCGCCGACATACCCTGCTCTTAGCAAATCAATATCTGCGCTATTGGCGTCGACACCTTGCTGGGTGGATGCAATCGCATCGGCATTCTCAGCGATCGCTTGCGAATGATCAGAAAGCCCTGCCGTGTTGGCTGAAATCCCGCTTGTATTGGTTGCGATCTGGACCGCGTTTGCACGATGAGACGCTGCATTGGCTTCGATGGCCTGCACGTTTTGCAAGATGTCCTCGTGATTGTCGCGCATCCCTTGCAAGTTTGCCGCGATATCCGCCTCCGCTTGGGTGAGCCGCGAACCCTGCGCACTCACAGCTGTGTCGAGACGTGTGATTGAGGATTGCGCGGCCCCCATATCGCGCTCCAGATCACTGACGGTATTTGTATATTGAGCAATATCAGCATTGATCTGATCGACCGTGGCCCCGCCATCGCCTGCCAGATTGCCATCAGAATCGACGGTGACCAATTGCAGCGCACCGGTTTGCGTCGCGGCGGAGCGTGGGCTTGTCAGGCCGGGCAACGTGTAAGTCGAAATCGACGTCCCGAACATGAACTGATTTTGCCGAGACGTTTTCGCGCCAAAGCCAAAGGCGACGGAGTTTGGGAACAGCGCTTGCGCCCGGGGGCCTAGCGCAAGACTATCGGTTTCCATCGCGCGGGCGCCTTCGCCGATTGCAATGGATCGCCGCCCGCGGGCTGAAGCAGGGACATCTTTACCATTCACAGCGACATAATCGGTGATCGCGTGAAGGTCGGTTTCGAGCCCTGACAATAAATCAGCGTTTGCCGCGGTGCGCTCATCAACGCTGTTTAACTGTCCGAGGTTGACCGCATCTGTCTCTTCCATCCCAGGGGCGAGATAGGTCAAGCGGCGCAGGATCCCATCATTCACGCCCGGCGCCGACGCAGCCCGGCCAATGGCAACCGTATAAGCACTATCCGCCACCGACCCGCCGCCGAGAGCGACCGCTTCTTCCCCTGGCGCCGCCGCATCTGCACCATCACTGTTTGCCCGGAAGTATCGGCGGGCATTATTCACCCGGCCGAGGGTTGTCAGGATATTGGAGAGAATAGACGAGTGCCCGCCAACGGTGCTTTCGAGCGCTTCGATCAAACCCCTGTTCGATCGAACATCGCTGACCAATTGATCGAATTCTGGATCAGGCAAAGCGTGTGTCGTGATCAGGCCGAGCGGCTTGAGGTTAAAGTCTTCCGCAGCGACGTACAACGCGGGACAAGTTGTATGACGTCTCTCGCTTTCAGAGACGATTTGGGGCTCGGGATCATTCCACTGCGGACAGTTTTCGGCGATCGTTAGGCCGGGCGTCAGCCCAACTGCAAAGAGATGGATTGCTATGACTTTTGCCAGCCTTCGCGCCATACGAGAGCTCCCACAGAATTGGGAACCCCAAGGCAACGCTGCTTAGGCGATCGGCTCGGACCCCGAGCCCCTCATACACTTTAATTCAATCACAAGTAGCAAGTCTTGTCATTGTCCGGACGTCTCAGACTGACCGGTTTGGCGATTTTAAGTGTGGCGTCTGGAACCAGGCCCCTAAGACGCGGCACGCTCTGTGCCATCGAGTTGCGTAAACCAATCATAGACCGGATACGCGCCGGGATACTGATCCAAACGCGCCGGAATGATCAGCGAATGCTGTCCAGCCAGAGCGCCAGGGGGCATTCCAAAATTCGATTTCACCGCGCGGTTGAAGTTCGCATTTGAGGAAAATCCCCATTTTTCGGATACTTCGGTCAAGCGTCCGCGTTGGATGCCGTTCTCCACTAAGTCCCAAACGGCTTTGATGAGCCGACGGTCTTGGATGTAGCGACGAACACCACCATCCAATTCGAACATCCGATAGAGGGTTGCCCGCGAGAGATTGAACATATTGCAGATCTGCGCGGGCAAGAGCGTCGCATCGCCAAGATTGCTATCAATATGTTTGCGGATGAGCGCATTGCGCGCGCGCCACCAACCCGCGCGCTCAGAATTTGGATGATTATTGTGTCCGATGGCCGAACTCATAACGTGCAAAAGGCGGTGCGTGCTAAATGTCCGGCCTGGGGCATCGGTGGAGGAGAGCTCGAAAAAGGTCTCAATCTCGGACAAAAGCATCCGTCCGTGGGCTGAATCTTCCTCGATGAGGAGCGGTCCCACGGTCACCGATTCAGAAAGACCTAGACGTTGACGCGGAATGAAGACCATTTCGCCAACGACGTTTTGCGCGCACGCTTTGTACGCGTGCTGCCCGTCCATGATCACAATCACGCCCGGCCGGTGCACAAACGCCTTCGATTCAAAATCCATCGCGATAAAGCCGGAGGTGATGCGCTGAATCGTGATCAGGTCACCGCTTTGGTCCGCATGTCGCGCGGTGCGCTTCGAGAATTGCGGGCCCGAAACAAACCGCATTCCGGCAAGACCATCACAGACATAGCCGTTCGCGAAGTTCGACCCGTTTTCAGATTGCGGATGAAGGATGTGGAGGTCAGCGATCGGCGACCACATGGGCGTCCAGTGGTCCAGGGCGACTGGTGTAAGATCCTTAAACGCAGTCTGTAACGGCGGGGCGGGTCGGAGTTTAAGAGCGTTTTGCATGCCTATTCGCTTACGGCGATTTTTTTGAGATGAAATTCTCGTCACGTCTCAAACTTTGGCAGACAAAAAGTATTTGTGCGGCTATGATAATCAAAGTTTTTGGATCTAGCCCTCAGATTGAGACGCTGGGCTAATGATACAGTTCTCAAAATCATGCATATAGCACTCGTACGATGCACTACATGGTAAGTCGTACATGTGAATAGCTCTTAACTTCCATTTGGTTGCAAATACTAACGTCCCCTAGTACTCACGCAATCAATTGGTGCGCCTTGGTCGTTTAACGCAGTCGGCCAAGGCGCAATTTTTTTGGGCAACTGATTCGCACGAGCCCTCGTTCGCATGGCCACTCGCTCGATGACTACTCGATCGAACGAGCGCACTCGAAGGTGGAAGCTGGCCGCTTTCAACATCCTGACAAAAGATCTGGTGCTCCCCGAGCAACGTACCAACTCGGTAGCTTTAACCTCGTCCTGCAAGCGCAGGTCGTCGTTAGACGTGTAAAATCAGAAATTTACGACGTCTGACGATCCGCGCGGCGCATAAGCGACGGAGTCTCGCAGCATCCGCGTCAGCAGCTGACTCAATTCGTACTCATTATCGTCTTCCACCATCACATCCGACCCCGGATCGCGGAATAAGGATCCAGGCGCTTTGCCAAATACGCGCCGAACCGAGCGGTTAAAGTTTGCAGCCGATGAAAAGCCCCAGCGCGCCGCGACAATCTGGATCTGTCCACGTTGTCGCGGCGAATCTGCAAGATCTAAAGCGGCCCGCAACACTCGGCGGCGGAAAATATAATTCCGCACACCGCCATGGATCTCGAACATCCGGTACAGGGTCGCACGCGATACCCCAAACGTTTTTAAAATGAGTGAGGTCGAGAGCGACTGCGATGAGAGGTTTGACTCGATGAAACGGCTAATTTCCAGCTGCTGCTGCTGACGCGCCAATGCGCGTCCGTCGCGACCATCGCAAGGGGGGCTCATCGCCTGGCGCGCAGCGACTAAAAACCCATCCAGAGTTTGACGCAGGATAGACGCATGGCCAAGAGATAAATGACTGAAAATGCAATTGAATTCTAATGTTAAAGTGTTTGACGCTGGAGCATCATTGGCTATTTCTTGGATCGCTGGCCGCTCGCTGGAGTCGAACCCGACCAATTCTGCCGGCACCAGCACAGCTTCAATGATCGACGGGGCATTAATCGATTCAAACTCTTTCGACAAATCAACAATCGAAATGCAGCCCGGCGCAAGATCAAACGGATAACCGCCCACATGGCCAATTGACCGTCCTGCCAGCACCCTGTGGATCATGACCAAATGGCCGGTTTGCTTAATGTGCCGCGGCTTATGCTGCGCCGCTTGACCATCATACGCTGCACGAGAGAAAAGACAGCCGCCAACAAACCATGTATTTGTGGCAAACTCTCCTGTATTCGAGTCCATTTCCAATAGGGAAACATCGAAAATTGGGGAGGATTTGCGGCGCCAATCCAAAGATAGACCATGCTGCTTTTCCGACAGAACGTCCAATGTCTCTTCTGTTAAGCTCTGGGCAGACTGATTAATACTCGGAAGGGCATTTTCCATAAATCTTCACCTTCAATTATCTGTGAAGAATACAAAAATTGACTTCGAATGCTAGATCTTATCGAAAAAAATAATTGAATTCTCTATGAGATATAAATCTTAGGTATATGATTTGCGCAATATATATTATAAAATTACCAAAGTTGTGTTTAAAATATCCAGTTTTACTTGAATTTGGAAATAAGTACCCAAATAAACTCAAAGTAGAGTCACCCTTTGGAACGCCGTTGGTTTACGGCGTCTGCGAGACTGAACTTCCCCGATCCTGGCTTCAAAGGGGTGGGTTGCCCGGCGGCGGGTGCCCATCCGGAAAGCCAAATGATGTCAAAGCTGGCGCGAATTCGACCATCTTCGTCGCTATATTTTGCCTGATAGATTTCAGCCATACGCGACAAGATTCGCCGGGAAAGCGGCCGGCGGTGTTGGCCAGATGTTTCGGCGAAGGCCGCCTGCTCCCCCATGCCTTTCAGATCGTAAAGCAATTTCATCGGGTGCGCATAGCGAACGACTACGCGCTCGGTATCGGCGACCGGGAGAGCAAATCCGGCTCTTTGCAGCAATCCCGCCATATCTTGCAGGCCGGGCAAAGGCGACAAACGCGGGCTGACGCCGCCGGTGGTCTCGCTCTCCGCCTCAATCAAGGCCGCACGCAATTCATGCAGCGTGCCGCCGCCAAAAAGACAGGCCAAGAATAAGCCGTCTGGTTTTAAGATCTGCCGGACTTGCACAAACAAACCTGGCAAGTCATTGACCCAATGCAAGGACAACACGCTCGCCACCAAATCGAATGTATGTGGGGCAAATGGCAGTCTGTCCTCCAAAGAGCCAGCCGCCGAAAATCCGTTTTGCGCAAGTTGATCGCGCATCCTTGCCGAGACTTCCCAAGCCATGACCTCGCCAACTCTTGGATGTGCGCGCAGCACCTCACTGGCTTGCCCATCATGTGCTCCTAAGTCGAGCGCGCTGGCAAAAAAGCGCGGACTATCATCCAGCCTTTCTAATAATTGATTCGACTCCCGCGCCTTTAAGAAGGCATAGTCCCGAAAACGATAAGCGGCGCGGTCTCGATTTCGGGCAACCCGCATCGCATCAAATAATTTGGGAGGTGGAGACGGCGACATGAGTTCGGATATGCACTGGACGAGGCGTTCCGCAAGAGCGAGCCTTCGAACCATCGCCAATTTTGTCTGGCCGCACCGGTCCATCATTACCGGTGAGCGTCATGGCGGTGATGGACCGATCGCGCCAGAAGACTTTGCTCAACTGACCTTTCTGAGCGGCAGCGGCTGCCGCAAGTGTGCCGTCCCAGTCGAGATCGACCTTGGCAGTGATACGGTTTGCGGCGCTTGCGCGGCGAAGGCCCCAGCTTGGGATGCCGCGCGCGCCGCGCTCGCTTATGATGACATCTCGCGCCAAGCGATCCTGGAGCTCAAACATGCCGGGCGTCGCGATGGTTTGAGCGCCATGTGCAATTGGATGGCCCTGGCGGCGCATGATATTTTGCCTGAAACCGATTGGCTCGTCCCGGTACCCCTGCACTACCAACGTCTGGCGGCGCGCGGGTTCAATCAAGCCGCTTGGCTGACGCAAGGGATCGCGCGCAATACTGGAACACTTGCGCTCGTCGATGCTTTATCGCGCAAACGCAACACCCCGAGCCAAGGCGGGCTGACCGCCAAACAAAGACAGCGCAATGTTGCCGGGGCGTTCGAGGTTCGAAAGTCGCGCCTGGCTCGGATCAGAGGCAGCACAGTGACCTTGGTCGATGATGTATTGACCACCGGCTCGACGCTGACGGCCTGCGCAAAAACGCTCAAAAAGGCTGGGGCGACCCGCGTCAATGTGATCGTTCTGGCCCGCGTTGTAAGAGAGGCCGACATTACCATATAATGTAGCGAACCTGATCGAAGGACCGCTTCAGATATGGCACATGTCACCATCTATACGCGCGCATTTTGCCCTTATTGCTCTCGCGCTTTGAGCCTGCTCAAAAAGAAAGGCGTAGAGATGACGCACATTGATGCGGGCATGAATGCCAAGAAAAAAGCCGAGATGATTGAAAAGTCCGGCGGCGCGCGCACCTTTCCACAAATCTTTATTGGCGACACACATATAGGCGGCTGCGACGATATGATGGCGCTCGAGCGCGCCGGTAAGTTGGACTCGATGCTGGCCGCATAAATGATCAAATACGCCCTCATCTGCAATGACTGCGACTGCGAGTTTGAAGCCTGGTTCGCGTCTTTCGCGGCGTATGATGATCAGTCGGAGAAAAACATGATCGAGTGCATTCAGTGCGGCAGTCATAGCGTCCAGAAAGCGGTGATGGCGCCCGCGGTCTCAGGGACTAAAAAATCCGCGCCGCCTGATCCGCAAAAAGTCTTCGGAAAGCTGGCGGCGAAGGCCCGTCAGCACGTCTCAGAAAATTTTGACTATGTCGGGGATGGCTTCGCCACCGAAGCGCGCGCCATGCATTATGGTGAGATTTCGCACAAACCGATTTGGGGCGAGACCACATCAGATGAACGCGCCGCGCTGAAAGAAGAAGGGGTTCCCGCAGAGCCGCTGCATCCCGCATTTGTCCCGGACAAGCCGCACGACGAGGACAAGCTCAACTAAATCGCGCGCACCTTCAATTGTCTTCAATGAAGGCCTTGAGCAGAGTGACAAGTTCATCCGGCTTGTCTTCTTGGATGAAGTGATGTCCGTCGGCGATTGTTGTGTGGGGCTGTCCAGCCGCGCCTGGGACCGTTTCTTGCCAGACCACATCGCCCCCCGCAGTGACCGGGTCGCTATCACTGAACGCAGTCAAAAATGGCTTCTCCCACTTGGCGAAGACCTCATCCATGACCTTTTGATTTTGCCGCAATTGAGATGGCACCATCATTGGAAAAATGCGCGTTGCCGCCCGATACTCGCTTGATGGAAACGGTGCGCTGTATCCAGCAAGCTCGGCATCGGACAGCGCCCGTGTTGTGGCGCCTTGGAACAAGTCTGCAAGATCAAAATTATCGGAATGCTTCGCGAAGGCGATCCAGCGCGTGAACCGAAATTCGCCGTCATCATCAACTGTTTCGGGTTTGCCTTCGCGCCAAACTAAGAACCGGATCATCGGATAGCCGATCCAACCTTGTAGTCCGCCCGCGGCTGGCAAACCGGTATTGGATAGCATAATTCGGGCGTATCGATCTTGATCCTCGGCCACCATCCGCAAGCCAATCAATCCGCCCCAGTCTTGGGCGAATAGCGTCACGCCTTGCAGATCGAGTTGTTCGGCAAAACCGGACATGACATCAATGTGCATTTGATAAGTGTGGTCTGATTGCTGTAACGGTTTGTCGGACTTGCCAAAGCCAACCAAATCCGGCGCGATCACACGATACCCGGCATCTGCCAGAGGTGGGATCATATGACGATAGAGATAGCTCCAAGAGGGTTGTCCATGCATCAACAGGATCGTTTGTCCGTCTGATGGCCCTTCATCGACATAATGTATGCGATAACCTTCGACGGTGACATAGTTCGGCGCGAAGGGGTAATCTTCGAGTCCGGCAAATTGAGTGTCAGGCGTGCGGATCGTCTCCGCAGGGCTCCAACGGGTTGGGGCTTGCAGAAGCAAGACCGCAAAAATCGCAATGGCGAGCAAAGCCAGCACGATTCCGAATAGCCATTTCAGCATCCGATTCCTCCCACCGTGCGATCACCGCACGCGCATTCGTCGCGTCCCACATTATAAAACGCACGCATCTTGGTGGTCTTGTCAATTCGAATTCGTCCGGTGCAGCCCGTGAAGATCCCGGTTTAAGCGGCAAATAATGGAGATTGGTCGCCCACGGCCTGACGCTCGCGCGCCAGCATCCGCTGGAAAGACGGCCGCGCCAATAGCCGATCAATGTAAGCCGCAAGCTTTGGCCAACGCCCACCATCGACCACCTCACCGGCATGTAAGAAATTGATAAAAATACTCGCTGCCGTAAGATCAACGAGACTAATCTCATTCCCCAGCAAAAACGAAGCACCCGCCTGAAGTTGATCCTCCAGATATCCGAAATGGTATGGGATCTGCGCCAAAGCGGCATCGACCACATCTGGATCGGTCGCTTTGCCCAGCATGTTCGGATTGATAAAACGCTCAATGAAAAGCGGCGCCTCGACTTTGGAAAACACGCCTGTTCCAAGAAAGTCGCACAACCATAGCATCCACCCGCGCTGCCACGGGTCCCCGGGGAACACGGTCGGACCCGGTAAAACCGCATCGAGATAGACGCATGCGGCAAGCGAATCCGGCATGTGCCGTCCGTTTACTTCCAAGACGGGGACTTTGCCGAGGGGGCTCACTTGAAGGAAGTCAGGGTCGGGTGCGCCGAGCGGGATGACATTGATCAAATCAAATGTTTCGCCTTTTTCTTCGATCAGGGCGATTAATCGCCGAACCCAAGGTGAGAAAATTGTCCCGTGCACTTTCAGGTGCATGATCGACTCCTTTTCGTTTTTGAACGCCATTATAATTAGTTTTATAATAAGACTTATTTTAGTTAGTTTTATAACGCAACCAATTTAATCGAATCGGATCTATGTCCGATCTTCTAATTTTCCCAAGTTTGTTGATTAAAAGGAGATTTTGAGCGCAATCCTATCTTAATTGATTTTTATAGTTGCAAAATAAAACTAGTTTTGATACGCAATGGATGTGAAATCGAAATCCTTTTCTGACATGCAGTGCTCGATCGCACGTACGCTCGAACTGGTTGGGTCGTGGTGGTCGCTATTGATTATTCGCGATGCGATGATGGGAGCGCGGCGATTCAAGCATTTTGAATCCTCGCTTGGCATCGCGAAGAACACGCTCACCAATCGCCTCAACGAATTGATCGAGAGTGGCATTCTGCAAAAAGTGTCGGCCGAAGATGGCTCAGCTTATGATGAATATCGCTTGACCTTGAAAGGACGCGAGCTCGGGCCGGTGATGATCGCGCTCTCGCAATGGGGGGATAAATGGGCGGTTCATCCCGAAGGCCCAAGATTTGAGTTCTTTGACCATAAGACCGGTAACGACCTCTCTGCGGTTTGGCCGCGCCGCGAGAATGGCGAAGCGCTCCAACTTGGCGAAGTCGGTGTCCGACCGGCACGCGCAAAACCGATTATTTGATGCACAGACGAAAGAAGGAGGGCTTTAAATATGATCCCCTGCATCTGCCTTGTCCAAGCCGGACAAATCTCAGAAAAGAGCGAAACGGTGTTGCGATCGAAGCTTGACGCCTTCACGCAGAAAACCTTCGGCGAAGGCGCTCAGATCAGCTGGGTCGCGGTTTCTAAAGGGAATGGTTTTACGGCGGCAAAACCATCTTCCTCTTCCATCGTATCTGTGCGTCCACACACGCCAGTCGCGCAAGAGAAAAGAGCTGAATTGCTGCACGAATTGTGCGGCTTTTGGACCGCAGAAACCGGTCAATCTATGAATGAAATTGTCGGCGTGATTGCCGATCCGATCGCAAACTAAAGGAGCGCCCAATGCCACTCTATTCCTGCAATGCACAATCTGGCGCCATCAGCGCCGAGGCGAAAGCCAAAATCGCCGCCGACATTACCCGCATCCACTGTGACGTCACGGGCGCACCTGAAATCTTTGTTCATGCCTTCTTTTTTGAAGACGCGCCGCATCAGCCTTTGGATGGCGCAACGGCGTTTTTAAGTGGGACCATTCGCGCGGGTCGCACCGATGCTCAGAAAGCAGATATTGTCGAGGACATGCGCCAATCGATCCACACCCATACGGGCATCGCCTTAGACGCCATTAAAGTCATCACCCAAGACACCCCAGCGCAGTGGGTTATGGAAGGCGGCGACATTATGCCAGAGCCTGGCGAAGAGGCAGAATGGCTGGCGGCGCATGCCGCGAATGAGACCGCCTAGGGAGGATGGAATGCCTGGAAGTGTCATTATTCTCGGCGCCGGCGCAGCCAAAGGAGTCGGCGGCGCTCTAGCCCGCCGCTTCGCCGCCGAAGGTCATCACATCATCGTCTGCGGCCGCACGAAAACCAAAGTCGATGCGCTCGCCGACATGGTCAATGATAACAAAGGGTCAGCCGAAAGCCTTATCGTCGATGTAACATCTGATGCCGATCAAGATGCGCTATTCGATCACGCAGCGCAAGCTGGCTCAATCGCTGCAATCCTCTACAATGCTGGCAACAATGCCATCATTCCGTTCGAACAACTTGATGCCGAAACGTTTGAACAGTTCTGGCGGGTCGGATGTTTTGGTGGGTTCTTAACCGCGCAACGCGCGATCCCTTTATTGACCAAACAAGGCCATGGCAGCTTGTTTTTCACGGGCGCGTCCGGATCGCTGCGCGGGAAAGCTAATTTCGCTCATTTCGCCTCTATGAAAGCCGGCTTGAGAATGTTGGCACAATCCCTCGCACGAGAATTTGGGCCGAAAGGCATTCATGTTGCGCATTTCATCATTGACGGCGTGATTGACGGAGACATGGTCCGCAGCCGCTTTGGCGAGTATTTGGACGCGCTGGGCGAAGATGGCGGACTCTCACCAGAGGCGATTGCCGAGGCTTTTTGGTACGTCCACTCGCAACCGAAATCCGCTTGGACCCACGAACTCGATTTGCGTCCGTTCAAAGAAAACTGGTAATCGCAAACATAACACGCCCTAAAGCTGCCTGCCGAATAGGCAGAAATCCTAGTAATACTCGTCCTGCGTGCAATTTCGCAGCGCTATTTCGTCATTTTCTAAAATTGGTGGTTGCTTTCCGCGAGATCCCCCCGCTTTTATGTCCGGCATTCGACGGGCGGGGAGACACTGGGAGGTACTGGTGCGTGTGACGGCGCGTCAGCAACACAAAAAAACGATGCCTCAGCGCGAGTTCCAACTCATTCTTGCCGGAGACTCTGTCTTCAAGCTCGACGTCATGTCTTATGGCAGCCGACAGGCAGATTTGACGCCCTTGCTCATCCTCCACTCCATTGAGTTTCCGATCCCACCATCGGTCGCCTTTTGCGAATACATGCGGACGCACGGGTATCAGGTCATTTTTGTGCGTCGCGCCGGATATGGGCGGTCGACCCCGCTTCCTGACGCCCTGTTTCAGAACACGGCCGTCAAGAGCGGGGCGACAGTCGCGGCCGAAGCAGCCATGCTGCGTCAGCTGATTGCCCGTCTCGATGTGTCACGGATCGTCTTGCTTGCGCTGGGCAGCGCCAATCCGGTGGCGTCTCGTCTGATCCATATGACGACGAATATAGATGTCGTAATATTTGCTAACCCTGTGTTTAATCGAGAGATTTGGCAGGTCTTTTCGCCCGAATGGTTCGCCAAGATGATCAAACAGATTGTCACCAGCCAAAGCGGGCTGGAATTCGCGATGCGCGGGATGAAACTGATGATCCGAAACAATCCGGTCGGATTCTATCAGAGTATTTTGCAAAAAGACCGAGGAGACCTCGATTACGTGACCCAAAACGCGGCGGATTATTGCGATGCCGGCAATATGGTTTTGGATGTCACCCCAGGACAGCTTTATTATGAAGCCAATTCGGTGCTCGCCCACGACCACATTCTGAAAGATCGATATTTTGCCAACACAAATGCAGCCGTGCTCATCGGGGCCAAGACCAAAGAGCATTGGCGATTAACGATGAAAGCCGAGGCATCGCGGCTCCAATTACCGCTCATTCAAGCGCCGATTGGTGATATTTTCTGTGCTTATGCATCCCCCGACACACTATTAGAGGCGATCCGCCAGTTTGCGTCACAGAATACGATTTCGGTCGCTTAAACGCGCCGCATGGCGGCCGCGCAGAATCCGTGAAGAGATCCGATGATTTCAACAGATTTCGCAGAAATTGTTTCGTCCTGCGCAAATAAAGTTCGAAATAACAGCAAAAAGTAACGCGATAAGGTTGCATTGCCTTTCAAACTGTCTGACGAAGGTGTAATTAACCTTTTTAGGTCACTGCGTAGGTGGACGGGTATGGGAGAAGCACAGCTTTCGATCGAGGATATCGAGTATGTTGCTGACATGCTGCGAGCGATCGCATGGGTGAAAAATGATTTGGGGCCGGTCTCCGCTGAAGCGCTTCAGGATCTGGATGAAAGCCTAGGGGCGGCGGAGTCGGCGCTGCGCCGCGTGGCCGCAGAAATGGTCGTGCAGGCGCCGTCAAGCTCACGCTCAAACTGAGCGCTTTGGCAGCCGCGCGTCGGAAAAAACACTCTGACCCGGGAGTTCCGCGTAAAACCAACTTAACGGTTGATTGAGGACACGCGATAGACGCGCCATGTGCAAGGCACGAATTCGGACACTTCCGCTCTCGAGGGCAAGATAGTCTTCGATCGTCACATTAATCGCTTCTGCGACTTGCGACGGACTTAATGCTAAGGCTTCCCTAGCCTCGGCAAGCTTTTTGCCCAGGTGTTGGTCAATTTTTGACACCTGCGATTTCCCCTTTTTGTCGTCTATTTCTGCGACATGACCGTACCTAATTGCGAATGGTTGCATCCGCAACCCAAACTGGAAAGTCTGCCTGCAAATCGATCAATTTGTTCCGCTCAGGTGCCCGAACCGAACTGAAAACGCAAAGATTTTGCGCATTTTTTGGATGCGCCGGGTCGAAATCCGAATCGAACCGCTGGGTATGATCGATACACAAAACCAATGAGTGCGGGGTCAGAACACAAATTTTTCAACTGTTGCCTCCGCCCTGGGGAAGATTGCCAGCCTCCATTGCGCGCTTTACACGAGTGTTTGAGCAATTCAAATTTCGTGGAGATCAGGGCATGACAGAAGCCATTTCGCAGAGCCAAAGCAAAGGCTTTCTCGGATGGGTGGAGAAAACTGGCAATAAATTGCCCGACCCAGTCTTTTTATTTGTCTATTTCATCCTGGCGCTGGTTTTGATCTCCGTGGTTTGTGCTGTGCTCGGCGTCAATGCGACGCTTAATGATGACGTTTTGAGCGGTATGCCGGAAAACCAAAAAGACAGGTTTGGGATCGGCTCAGATGGCGTCATAAGCGCGATCAGTCTGCTCGCCGCAGAAAATATAAAGCGGCTTTGGGTCGAGATGCCGAAGACGTTCACGCACTTCCACCCGCTTGGCTATGTGTTGGTGGTGATGCTCGGCGCCGGTGTGGCGGAACGCTCTGGCCTGTTTGCAAGCGCGATGCGGTCTGCCGTGCGGGGAGCGCCGATTTTTCTGCTCACCCCTGTCGTCGCTCTGGTGGCGATGATTGGCAACCACGCTGCCGATGCGGCCTATGTGGTTCTCATCCCACTCGCCGGCGTTCTCTTTGCCTCCGCTGGGCGCCACCCGCTCGCCGGAATCGCAGCCGCCTTTGCCGGAGTCTCCGGCGGCTTTTCGGCCAATCTATTTCCAGGACAGCTCGACGCTCTTTTATATGGCATCACCGAAGAGGCCGGCGAAATTTTGGACGCCAGCTATGATGCTAACATCGCCGGGAATTGGTGGTTCATTATCGCGCTGATGCTGCTCTATCTGCCAATCATTTGGTATGTCACCGACCGCGTGATTGAGCCTCGCCTCGGCAAGTGGAGCCCCTCTGAAGGCGCCGATACGGATAGCTATAGCGATGACGACAAACCGCTGACGCCGGAGCAAAAAACCGGCTTGCGTAACGCTGGGTTGGCCGTGCTCGGGGTGATCGCTCTATGGACGGTGATGACGATAGGCCCTGGTACGCCGCTTTGGCTTGATGGCGAAGGCACCGAAGGTATGGAATGGTATCAACGCGCCGCGCCGCTGTTTCAGTCCTTAGTCGGTGGCTTCCTGGTCCTCTTCCTGGCCGCCGGTTGGGCCTATGGCGCCGCCGCTGGGACGATCAAAAACCATCGCGACTTGGTCGATATGATGACCGAGGCGATGAAAGACATGGGCTATTACCTCGTCCTATCCTTCGCGGCGGCGCATTTCGTTGCTATGTTTGGTTGGTCGAATCTCGGTTTGATCAGCGCGGTGCATGGCGCCGCAGCCATTGAAAACTCAGGCTTACCCCTCCCGGTATTGCTCGGTTTGATCGTGATGTTCTCGGCAATCATTAATTTGTTTGTCGGCTCGGCCTCGGCCAAGTGGGCGCTGCTCGCGCCCGTTATGGTGCCGATGCTGATGCTGCTTGGGGTCTCGCCAGATGGCGCAACCGCAGTTTATCGCGTCGGTGACAGCGCCACCAATATTATTACGCCTTTGATGGTCTACTTCCCGCTGATCCTTGTCTTTGCCCGGCGCTGGGTGAACGATTTTGGTCTTGGCAGTCTGACCGCAACCATGCTGCCTTACTCAATCTGGATGTTGATCACGGGGATTCTGCTGGTCGTCACATGGACCGCGCTTGGCTTGGATCTTGGACCGGGTGCGCCGATGGCGGTCAATCTTGGCGCTAATGGCTAAGATAGGATCGCCGTCAGTTTGGCTTGAAAGTCGTCCGGAACCGGCGCGTCTAAGGACAGGTTTGCCCCATCTGGCTGCGCGAGGCGCAACCGCGCGGCATGCAGCATCAGACGCGGACTTGTTAGGACACCACCGCCATAGATCGGGTCGCCCAATATCGGCATCCCAAGTTCGGTGAGGTGGGCGCGAATTTGATGCAGCCGCCCTGTGTGGGGTTGAGCCTCGATCAGCGCATAAGCTCCGGCGGCTTTGACGATCCGCCATTTGGTTTGAGCCGCGTCAGCGCCTTGGTCGAGCCGCCCGGCCCGGACAGATCGCCCGACTTTCAATAAGGGCGTATCGCAGATGCCAGAGGTCGCGTCCGGATGCGTCCCCGAGACAAGGGCCAGATAGGTTTTCTCAACCCGCCGCTCAGCGAACTCTGTTGACAAAAACGCGGCTGCCGGTTTGGTTTTTGCAGCGATAATCAGCCCGGACGTCCCGGCATCAATGCGGTGCACCAGTCTCGGTCGCTTGCCGTTTGATCGCGCAAAGGTCCATAGTAAGTGATCTAAGGACGTCCCGCGATTGCCCCGGGTTTGAACCGGCAGACCCGATGGTTTGTTGAACGCGAGCAGGAAGCGGTCTTCATAGATCAGACATGCGCGAATGGTCTTTTTCTGGTCTTCCGAAAGGTTTGGGATAGGACGGTTCTTCATAGCAGTGGCGCGGTTTGCAAACAGCGAGCGCTCAATTCGAAGACACGGACAGACCGCTAATGATGATGGTTGCCACGACGATCGCAATAATGCCTACATTCCAAATCAAAAGCAGCAAAAACAATCTGATGGCTGACATCGTCCGCCCCGAGTCACCTGCCACCATCAAGCTGCGCCAAACGAAAATGAGGAACGAAAGCGCGTACAGCCAGGGCAAAAAGCCCGGCAAAATCGGTGCGAGCAACAGCATCACTGTCCCCGTCAAATAGACCCACGTGTGCAGGTGAAGCGCATGAATGGCATGGTCATAGACGTACAAGCTCCTGCGCCAAGCGTGCAGCAGAGCCAAGGCAATGATCGTCATCGGCACCAGCAAAATCCCGAGCCTCGGCAGCCAGGTTTCAATTTGGGCGGCGAAGAGGTCTTGATTGTTCAATATGGCGCGGATGCGATTTTCAACGCCGCTGTGCAGCGCATCCGAAGAGCCGACCTGAATGTCCGCGCGCGCCAAGGATTCTCGGGTTTGCGTCTCGACTTGATCGACGATGTCACTCGCTTGCGCGTCGCTCAGGCTTCGTTCCACCTCCGCCCGCGTTGCGTCGTCAATATTGATATATCTTGCCGGCGGGGCGATCGCGAAGAGGACCAAATAGAATAAGAGACTGGCGAGCAAGAAAAGCCGAAACGGCGGGACATATCGGGCGCGCAACCCACTCGTATAGTTTCGCGTGAGACGTCCGGGCCGAAACAATAAAACTGGAAGCGTCCGACTGAGGCGTCCATCGAGGCTGAACGTGTCCGCGAGTGTTTCGCTCATCAGACCCAGGATGGGTCGGTGGAAACTGGCCGCAAGTTGACCGCAACTCGCACAATAACGCCCGGCAACGTGTGTCCCACAATTTCGACAGGCCTGCCCTGATAGGTCCGCAGATTGTCGACTGGCAAGCCCGCCAATCGATCCGATGGCTGCGGTCTCCAATTCCGTCGACATGGTCCCTCGGCCCCTATCCTTTAACCCGCGGGCGCATCCTCTGTTTCCGGTTCAGCCGGGCACAGCCAGCGCGAACGGTGATTGTCTTCTGCGTTTTCCGCCCAGCCCGTCAGGTTCGGGTCGACCAGGTTTTTGGTCACTTGGAACCACATCGGTGTGACCGGATGATCTTCGAGCATGATCGCTTCCGCTTCGGCAAACAGCGCCGCGCGCGCGACCAAATCGCGTTCTTGGCTTGCCGCTTCGAGCAAGCGGTCATATTCCGGGTTTGCATAATTGCCATAATTCTGCTGCCCAGTATCTGAGTCCAGCAAATACAGGAAATTCAACGGGTCATTATAGTCAGCGATCCAGGCGCCATCGGCAACTTCAAAATTGCTCTGGCGCAGATCGGCATACAGCACTTTGGTGTCTTGGCGGAGGATGTCGACAGTCACCCAAGGCGCGATTTCATTCCAATTGGCTTGTGCCACGGGCGCGGCTTTTGGATTATCGTCCGTCGAGCGATGCTTAAACTCAAACCGCAAAGGATTGTCTGGTCCAAAACCGGCCTGTTCGAGGAGTGTGCGGGCTTGTTCCAAGCGTTCAGGCCGACTGAGATCTCTCCAAGACACTTGCGGGCGGTCGACCTCGTAATTGTTCATGCCAGGTGGGACGAAACTGTAAGCCGGAATAAAGCCGGGCGTCAGAACATTTTCGACCAAATATTCCCGATCCAAAGCCATCGCCAGGGCTTTCCGGACACGGACATCGTCAAACGGTTCGATGCTGGAATTGAAGCTCCAATAGGTGGTCAACAGACCCGGAGTTGTGCGCGCCCATCCGGGTAGGCGACGATCCAGTTCAGCTTTGCGACCGCCATCAAAAGCATTATTTATGTCGAGTTCGCCCGCTTCAATCCGGCGCTCTACAGCCGCCAAGTCTTCGAGCTCAAAGTAACGCACCTGTTCAAAACATAGCGTGTCCGCTTCATAGAAAAGTGGGTTCTTATTGACGATTAACTGGTCGCCAGTCACCCAATAGACCAATTTGTATGGCCCATTGACCTCAATGTTCTCCGGTTGCACCCAAGCTTCGCCATGGGCCTCGACAATATGCTGCGGGACGGGAAACGTTGTATAATGCGTCAGTAGCCCTTCGAGGTAAGGAGCGGGCTCCTTGAGCGTAATCTCCAGCGTCAAATCATCGATCGCCCTTACGCCGAGCTCCTCAGGCGCAACCCGCCCCTCATTCAAAGCTTGCGCGTTTTTGATGATATAGAGGAGCGAAGAGTATTGTGAGGCAATCGCTGGATCCTGGATTCGCCGCAGCGCAAACACAAAGTCATTGGCCGTGACCGGGACGCCGTCCGACCAAGACGCTTCGCGCAATTTGAACGTCCAGGTCAAACCGTCTTCGCTGGTCGTCCAGCTTTCCGCCATGGCCGGAATCACTTGTCCGTCTGCGGTGTGCTGCGTCAGGCCATGGAACATATCGCCGATGACAATGCTTTCCCATTGCGCCGATGACCGATGCGGATCAAGTGTGTCGACTTTGGCCGAGATGCCGCGCCGCAGGGTTAAGGGCTCATCTTCACTCGACGGCGCACCGCCACCGCAAGCGGTCAGGACAAGCGATATCGCGATCGCCGCACCGGCCATAAGTCTGTTCAACCGCATCGTGTGGTCCTTTGCTCATTGCATCATGGAGTTCATTGACTTTGTTTCAGACAAATTTGATTTTGCCTAGATCCGGCCTGTGACAGGTGAAACAATATAAGCACACGCTAGCTATTTGCGCCGGAAGAAGCCGATTAAGCCAAACACGCCCGCCAAGAGCGAACCGATGCCGCCGGCGACGACGGTGATTGGGCTGAGATCGCGGGCAATGGCGATCGCCTGCCCCAAGCGTGAGACCCGCACATCGACATCATCGCGAAAGGTCCTCAAAGGCAGCGCTTCTTCGCCGACCAGCGCAAACAGTTCAATCACCAGCTCCTGAGTTCCGACGGCGGTCGGCGTGACCCGCCACCGCCACACATTTTCTGTCAGGGTTGAGACCCGCTGCGTATCCGGCGTGATCGCCTCAACGTCGAACGCCTGGCCCGAGACAAGCGCGCGCACCGTGGATGAAACCCGCGCTTCGCCCTCAACAATGTTTCCGGTTCCGGAAAGGGCGTCCGCCGCAGTGGTGTCACCGGTGGCGTCCATTGCCAAGGTGACGGTGAAGGCGCGGCCGAATTGTGCTTCGCTTGGCGTTTCGTGCGCGACCGGCACGGTGCGCAGCGCGCTCATCATCTCCTCATCCACAAATGACGGACCAAATAGATCATCCGCGGTCTCGGTCTCGCCCGCACTCATACTTTGCGTGATTGCAGGCGGCACCGCGGCGCTGTCGCCTTCTGCATACTCAAAGACCTCCGCACTCGCTGCGAGGCTTTCATCTGTTAGGTCTTGCTCCACTTGGAGATACTGATAGCCCCCATAGGCCAGCGCCGCTGCGCCGATGAGAATGAGTAGAAACGAGAAAAACCGCAGCATAACAGACCTCCTAGCTCCCTTGCGTTGTAAGCCGATGGCACCATTAGGGGAAGCGTTAACTGAACCGGTCGTGATGGCTCAGAGCGGTATCGTGGGTTCAGATTAATTGGCGCGCTCTTTGGTCGCTGTGAATCGAATATCAGGATTTTTCTCCTGCGCGTAACCAACATCCCAAGCATTCTTGGCCAAAAAGACCGGCGCTTCGTCTAAGTCGGTGCCGGAGGCGGACTTATGCTTGTCTAGAAATGCCGCCAGGACCGTCTGATCGTCACAATGGATCCAACGGGCAACATTGTACGGCGCTGCCTCGAAGACGATGTCGAGCCCATATTCATTGACCATGCGTTCGGCCATGACGTCAATTTGCAGCGCCCCGACCGCACCAACGATCATATCCGAGCCGATACTCGGCCGGAAGAGCTGCGTGACGCCCTCTTCGGCCAAGCTCTCTAAGGCTTTGCGCAAGTGCTTTGCCTTCATCGGATCTTTGGCGCGGGCGCGGCGTAAAATCTCGGGTGCAAAGTTCGGAATGCCGGCAAATTTGATATCCCCAGCTTCAGACAGACTGTCGCCGACCCGCAATTGGCCATGGTTCGGCACACCAATCACATCACCCGCATAAGCGGTTTCGGCGATCTCGCGATCCTGGGCGAGAAACATCATAGGATTGTGGATGTTGATCTGTTTGCCTTCATTGGTTTTCAAACGCATGCCGCGTTTGAACTCGCCTGAACAGAGCCGAAAGAAGGCCACTCGGTCGCGATGATTGGGGTCCATATTGGCCTGAATCTTAAATACAAAACCGGCGACACTCTGATCGCCCCGGTACAGCATATGCGGCTGATCTTTCTTCTCACACGCTTGCGGACGCGGTGCAGGGGCAAACTCTTCCAATACGGACAATAGCTCCCCGACGCCGAAATGGCGGAGCGCGGTCCCAAACACAACCGGGGTCATGTGCCCTTCCAAGAAGGCTTGTTTGTCGATTTGCGGCAACATCTCGCGGGCCATCTCGCTGCCCTCTTCAAGCTCTTCAATCGCACTGGGATCGACTTGATCGCGAACGCTGTCGAGCGCGACGCGCGCCGACTCGCCGGGTGTCAAACCCTGATCGGCGGTCTTTTTTGAATAATGCAGGAACTCTCCTGTCCGCAGGTCGCTCATGCCGGCAAAGCGCTGGCCCGATGCGGCTGGCCAATAGAGCGGCGCGCAATCCAATTGCAGTTGATCCTGGATTTGGTCTAGCAGTTCGAGCGGATCTAAGGCTTCGCGATCCAGCTTGTTGATGAAGGTGACAATCGGAATGTCGCGCAAGCGGCACACTTCGAACAGTTTCAGAGTTTGCGGCTCAATGCCTTTGGCCGCATCGAGCACCATGATCGCACAATCGGCGGCGGTGAGCGTGCGATAGGTGTCTTCGGAAAAATCCTCATGGCCCGGCGTATCGAGCAAATTGTAAACATTGCCGCGATGCTCGAAGGTCATCACCGAGGCGCTCACGGAGATGCCGCGATCGCGTTCAATTTTCATCCAATCGGACGTTGTGCGGCGCCGCTCCCCCCGCGCGGCAACCTCGCCGGCCATGCGAATAGCGCCGCCCGCGAGCAGCAGATTTTCCGTCAGCGTCGTCTTGCCCGCATCCGGGTGAGAAATGATCGCAAATGTACGGCGGCGATCCGCCTGTTCGGGCAAAGACATAAACACTCAGCTCTTTAAATCGGTCGAGACCGCGATTTAGGCGGGTTTCAATATGGCTTCAACGGTTTTGACTGCACCCGCCAGATCAATTTGAGCACCGCTGCCGAACCACCTGGCGAAGGTGACAGTAGGCGCGGCCTTCGCCGTGCGGCTTTCTTGAAGATCACACATGAAAGGTTTGCCGATGCTGTCACATATCACCCGCGCGCCCATCTCTGCCGCGCTGCTGGCGAGCCTGGCATTGCCCGCCTTTGCGGGAGAGGTGCTTGCTTCGGACCTGCGCTACAAGAATGATGGCGCTTACACGGCGCAATTCTATATCCGTTACAACCTGGATGACGGGACCAAATGCAAAGTAAAACCCAAGGGCGACGTTGCGTCTGTGGTCGCCCCTGCGAGCTGGGTGCAATACGATTTACATGATGCCATGACGGTCAAGGACGGGGGCAGCCGCTGCCTCAGTCAACAGTCTGAGATCCCATACGGCAGCGAAGTTTGGGGATTTGTCGATATCTCCGAAGGCGAAGGGAAGAGCTGCCGTAAGGACAAAAAAGTTTTCTTCAATAGTTCCGGCGGAACGGTGAAGTACATGTCTAAAGGGACGACGCTGAATAATAATCGTTGCCGCGTCACCAACTGGCCTTAGCAGAGTTGTTCATGGCTTGGTCGGCGTATGGGTTGCCGCTAAGCGCGCGCGCAATCCTCTCGATCAGTGGCCGCGCCGTCATTGGCGGCGCCGCGCAAATAGGTTTCCAGCACCAGCGGCGGCACATCGCGCAACCGCTGCTCGTATCCACCGCTCGCAGTGGGCTTTAGGATCAGACAGTTGGCGCCCGTTTTCGCAACGATCAAGGCCGCGATGTCTCGCATAGTTTCGAGCGCATCTTCACGCGTCTCTTGGCCAAGCGATTGGAATTGATGGGTCGCGAACTCGACGGCTTGCTGGGCTCTTAGCTGGCGCGGGTCGCCACAGCCGAGCGCGCGCCAGCGCTGCATCAGACGCGCCTCAGGCGCGCCGATCTCAATTACCGTGTCATTTAAAAGAAACAACATGGTCCGCCCCATAGCTCTCGTGCCCATGTCGTCGATTTGCGGTTAATGAAGCGTTACGGCGGCGTTTTATGACGTTTATTCAACACGCTCGGTCAAAAAATGGCGTGCGTCGCGATCTTCAATTTCAATGATCCAAAGGTCGCGGTCGCGGTCGCCAGCCCGCCGGACATAAGCGTCAGCTTCACGCTCATCAGAACTGACGGTTTCGTGCGTCAGGTTCACGAACACGCGCGTGCCCTCCACTGAGGTTCGCGGCACATAGATTTGCGCTTGCCCGCGCAAGTCTGAGACTTTGACCAGAGTATCCCCGCGCGCCTCATCGCCGCGCTGGAGCACAAAAGCCGACGCACCCGCGAGCTGGGCCCGGCGGATCAATGCATCGACCCACACTTTGGTTGGAAGGCGCTCATCAAACATAGCAAACCATTTCTTATCGTGACCCTAAAAAGTGGATCGATTCGTTTTATGCTCCGCTAACCATCGTAAATTCAGGCCCACGAGCTTGCGCGGTCGACCGCCTATAGGATCACTCCGCCGCACGCTTTGAGACGTTCGCTGCGCTCGGTAGGGTGACCGTGACCGTTGTCCCAGTGCCCAGTGCGGTTTCGATTTTCACCGTTCCACTTTGCAGCTCAGCCAGCCGATGCACCATGGCCAGTCCCAATCCGGTCCCGGCCCGTCCTTTTGCGTTGCGGCCTTGTGCAAACGGTTTGGCGATCCGTGCGAGATCATCTGCATCCATGCCGGCGCCCGTGTCGCGGACTTGCAGCAAGCAAGCGGAGCCACGCTGGAACGCGCTCATTGTCACGGTGTCGCCGGACGATGAGTATTTGATCGCGTTGGAAACCAAATTGTCCCAGATGCGGCGCACGGCATCGGCGTCTGCCAGCGCCAACACTTCCTGAGGTGCGTCAAAGCGAAGGTGGACGCTGGCTTGCTCCGCTTGGGCTTGCGACTGGCGCATAACGCTCTCACCGCTCGCTGCGAGATCCATTGCCGCGATATCGAGCTCATAAGTGCCAGCTTCGGATCGGGCATAGCCGAGCAAGTCCTCGACCAGGCGCAACAGGGTATGTCCGCTCTCACGAATGAGACCGGGATAGTCTTGATAAGCCTGCGGCATGGGACCGCGGATCTCGCCATCCATAATATCGGCGAAACCAATAATTGCGTTCAAAGGACTTTTGAGGTCATGGCCGAGCGCGGCGAAAAAGCTGGTCCGCTCCATCACCTCGTCTCGCGCGCGCTGTTGACCTTCTCCGCGCGGCGCGAGAAAAACCCACTCGCCATCTAGCGCTGGCAACCGGACAATCTCCAAATCGACCTCAGATTGCTCCGCCGGGCGGCATAGAGAGGTCTGATCAGGACGGATCAGGTCGCTGATAACGGCTCCGACTTTCAAGCCAGGCAGCCAGGCGGCCTGACCGAGAATCGCACGCACCCGTCCAAGCTCAGAGACGTGCAGGATGAGGACAGGCGCCTGATCCCAAGTGTTGTCTTTTGGACGCAAAGGTTGGGCCGGCACAGATGACCTATCGGCTTGTCGGGCCCGGTAGCGCGAAAAAAGTTGCCAAATTGTAAGCATGGTTAATAGCGCGCCGCCAAACCATACACCCGCGCCACCGCCAACAAATAGCGCAGCAGTAGCGCCAATCGCTGCCACGATGATCCCGAGCGCGTTCACCAAAGGGTTAACGGTAGGCGCTTGATCTGGGCGCCCTATCTTAACGGAATGGTCAGCTCTGTTATGCATTTTCCACAACTCGGGTTCACTAAATTATGCGTTAGAATCCGGAATTCAGCAGATGCTAGCCTTTGCCATACGCAAAAGATAGGCCAGTGTCGGGGTCGTAGAGTGAGGGAGCCTTCCATGACCATGAAAACCGTAATGACCGCTGTTGCGGCACTCGCTGGTCTGACTCTTCAAGCGACCGCTCAAATCGTTACACCAGCGCCGCAAAAGGTGGCTGCGACCGCCCAGAAAGCCGATCCGTTGGCCCGCGCCGCAGCGCTTTATGCGACCTATCAAGGCGATGTCACCGACGTCAAAACCAATGGTTTTTCGTCGGCGAACGATATTGCTGATTCCCTCAGCAATCTTGGCGGGCATAACCCAGACCAATTGACTCAAGGCTGGATGGCCTATTCGGCGCTTGTCGCCGCTCAAAACCCAGAATTTCGTGCCGCGGTGCTCGATATCGAAGGCTATTATGGCCGCGATATGCTGATGACTGGCATGCAGAACGATGTCCGTTATGCGCGGACGCTGAATGGTGGCAACGCTGCGGTCAATCAAGCTTTGACGGCGGTCGACGCTGATAGTCGCCGCCTGATCGGCGCTGGCGCTTATGTTAAAGAACAAGCTTACAGCCTGCAGGGATATAGCTGGGGCAAAGGCCGCGCACATAATGCAAAAGCCCAAGCCAATAGCCTCTTCGCGTCCTCGCAATCGGGCCTTCCTGCTCGCGGCACGATGGTGCAAGCGATGCAATCGCCCGAAATCACGACCGTGCTCGAACAAGCCGGCCGTTCGGGCGCGAGTTCTGTGTGGGAGAGCGTAACCGGCGCGGCGAGCACCATTCGCGTACCGTCTGCCGTCGCCAGCTTTGGTCAAACGCAACGGATTGCCCGAGGCAAAGAACCCATCGCGGACCAGATCACCACCTTGGCTGCGTACCGCATCTTGAACGCCGACCCGAGCGTGGCGGGGTCGATGCGTCAAGCCATGAGTGAGCGTGGCACAAAAGGGTGCTTCAATATGGCCAACCTGATGTTGCAGCAATGCGTTGCGGCCGCCCACCAACATTATGAAATTCCGTTCTGCATCGGCGAACATGCGATCGCAGATATCGGGGTCTGCATTGGCCAAGTCGCCAACTAAAAAGACCCAAGTTTCAGCAAGAAGCCCCTGGTAGAGATGCCAGGGGTTTTCTTTTTGTCGAAGACGCCCCAAATGCCTCGCATGACAATCCTCCAAGACCGTGCCGACGAAATTGCTGAAGACTTCGACTTTCTCGACGATTGGGAAGATCGCTATGCGCATATCATCGACCTTGGGAAGCGTAATCCAGCCTTGGAGGCCGATGAGCGCACGGAGCTTACCAAGGTGCGCGGCTGCGCCTCGCAGGTTTGGATGGTGCTGACCCCAATCGCCGAGGATCGATTGCAAATCCGCGCCGAAAGCGATGCTATGATTGTGTCCGGATTGATCGCGATCTTGGTGCGGCTGTTCTCGGGCGCCCGCCGAGACGAAATCGACGCCTTCGACGCCGATGCGTTTTTGAGCGATATCGGCGTCAAAGGCGCCTTGAGCGCGCAAAGATCTAACGGGTTGGCGGCGATGTTGACGCGGATTAAGCAAGCGGCTGCCCCCTCCAACTCTTTGGCATAAGCTCACCATCATAAATCTGTAAAAGTTGGCGCAGCACCCGCAGCGCATTCTGCTCCATCAATGCGGCCCGGATGCCGAAACGCTTCGACAATTGTGACTTAGTTTGTTTGGCGATCACCAGCCGCACGAGAAGATCTCGATCTGACGGGATCAATGCATCTTGCAATGCTTTCAGACGGACTCTGGCCGCTGTTGCTCGATCGATCTTATCCGCAAGATCGACTGGTTGATGCGATCTGATTTGCGGCCCGGTTTTTAAGGCATCCCAATTCATCGTCTGCGCCCCGCCCGTGCGCCCGATACTTTCGAGATCTGCGTGGTAGGCTTCAATCGCGCGGCGTAGGTGCTGGCGAAACACTGTTGTCTTGGCGTTGAGGATGATCGTTTCCAAGAGGGGCCGAGGTGCGTTAGTCTGAGTTGCGCGCGCGGCCTCTGGTCGCTCAGCTGGTCTTTGCGGCGCCTCAATCGGACCGTCCCAGATCAACAGCTGAGGCTCAGTCTTTCCGAACCGCCGCAAACAGCCCTGCAGCCGCAATATGTCGACATCAGCGCCCAATACAGTTCCGACAATACGGCCGCGTCGGTCTTTAGTGCGCCAGACACCCCATGCATCATCAGCGATCCGCGCCATAATCCCCCCTCTTTGCAATGCTCTGCGCAGGCGCGAGTTCATGCCGCGTGCGCAAGGAGAGGCGCGACTGTGGCAAGCCCCTCCTCCAAGGCTTCAAGCCAGCCATCAAAACCGGCCTCGTCGCGCAGCTCCTCGATCCGATGACAGGCGTGCGCAACGGTCGAGCGATCACGCTCAAACGCAATCGCGACCCGCGATAAAGACATTCCTAATCCGACATGGGATAGGTACATGGCAATCTGCCTTGCCCGCACCATTTCGCGGGGACCGCGATCCGGCGAGAGTATGTCGGCGGCTTTGACTTCCATCGCATACGCGACCAGGCTTACCGCCAAAGCGGTGTTGTTTTTGTCGATCCTCAGCTGGGTTCCCACACGCTTTCTTCTTCAGACCACTAGGGAGAGAGAATACCATGCGCAGACAGATGTAGGACTATTTTCCTAGAATAGAATCAATTAAGCTTTAGAATCAAGCAGCTAGAACCGAATTGACGGCACGAATTCTGTTGGACTCCCGTCGTCCGCGTGCCGTGAGCCTGGCGTTCGGAATAAGACAATCATGACACAAAACCAGTGCCGTTGAATTAGACCCGTTTAAAGGCAAGCGGAGCCAGGCATGGCTGTCCCGATCGCCTGTAATCACGCCGCCGACAGGGTGCTGACAGTCCAGCACCTGCGATAAACCAAGCGACCACTTCTCAAACATATCTTGGTCCAGCTCATTCAGAAACCGGCCGCGCATTTCCCGCCCAAACACGCGCCGCAAGTCTGATCCAACCAAGCGAAAACGGGCCCGCCCAGACGCGTCGATTTCAAGCATGGAAATTGATCGCAAATGCTGGCGAATAGAACCTGGATCGAGATCGCGCCGGGTTGGTAGCGCTTCGGCGCGACGCTTCTTGTACCAGTGTGCAATCAGATCGGATTGCGCTTCTGTGAGGCCTTTGAAGCCCTTCGTATTGGAAACCATAGCCACCCCCGTGGTGATTCGTTGATCCTTGAATGAATCAGTTTGAATCCCCGCGCAAGTGAAAAGGTAATATTATTTTTACCTTTACAGTAGCTTTGTTTCGTTTTGGCTCCGGAATGAAGTTCTTCCGTTTTGATAGAGCCTATTTCTCAGCTTTTCCAAGACCCATTTCTTTGGCCAAAGCCGATCGCTTGCGCGCATAGCTTGGGGCGACCATGGGATAGTCATATGGGAGGCCCCATTTCTCGCGATACTGTTCTGGGCTAAGCCCATACTTTGACCGCAAGTGCCGTTTCAGCGACTTGAACTTCTTGCCATCTTCCAGGCAAATCAAGAAATCGTCGGTGATCGACTTTTTGATCGACACGGCGGGCTCGGGCGTCGGTTGCGCCGCTGACGAGGTCTCCAGAGCCCTAAGGGTCGAATGAATCTCCCGGATCAATTCCGGTAGTTCGGAGCTTTGGATTGGATTATTGCTGACATATGCTGAAACGATGTCTGACGCGAACTCGATAATCGGAATTGGCGCCGCATCAACGGTGCTTACTTCTTGGTTCATACACGTTCCCCTTGTACTCCCTTATATATATGATTTGAAATCATGGAGAGTAAATGAAAAAAAGCAGATGTATTTTGATAATTCTGCTCTGTTCATGAACTGAACTTCGCCTAAGGCAGTGTCGAGACGGCTCTATAGTCATGATGCAAGGCGGCATTCACACGCCTTTGACGCGTTTTGTTTAACCGGCTAATAGCGCCACTAGCATCACAATCCCGAGCAAAATTGCCGACCAGATGGCCATGCCATTGGTGATCGGGCTTTGCGCAATCGCCCCCCTGGGGCTGAAGGTTGTTTCGAGCTTTTCGAAGGTCTGGGCGCCGATTTTGGCGAAGAAACCCGTCAGGGCTGGTCCAGCCTTGCCCCAAACTGTGCCGATCCATTGCACGAATCCAAAACCGGGTCTGCGATACAGCCAGTCCGTATCTAAGATCGTGCCGGGTCGTTCGGGCGGATAAAGCCCCAGCCGCTTCAGCATAATAAAGGCGAGCACGGCAAACATCAGCAATTGCAGCTGCGTCAAAACATGGTCGAGCGTGTAAGGGTTATAGACTTCGATCGGTTTGCCGGATGCCAGACAAATATCGGCCGGCGCGGTGATCGTGCACGGCAACATATTATAAAGCCAGCCATAGCCAAACCCGCCAATGATGGGCAGTCCTATCGCAATGCAAATGAACGCGGCCATACCCATCGCCAGCAACATATTGAATGGCGCCTCTTTGACACGCCTGCCGCTATCGTGCCCAAAAAATGTGAAGTACGGAATTTTGATTCCGGAATGCTCCAACACACCCGCCGACGCGAATAAGAGCATCAACCAGACGATGATATAGCCTTCTTTAGCCACCGCGCTCATGGTCATCGATTTGGCCACAAAACCGGAGAAAAGCGGAAACGCGGAAATCGAAACAGCGCCAATGATGCAGAATATGGTGGTCCACGGCATCGACTTATACAGCCCGCCCAACTCGCTCGCTTTTGCTGTTCCGACGCGGTAGAGAACGGCGCCCATACTCATGAAAAGAAGCGCCTTGTAAATGATATGGGCGAACGCATGCGCCGCTGCGCCATTGATCGCTAGGGGGGTCCCGATCCCGATAGCGCAAATCATAAATCCAACTTGGTTGTTGAGCGAATAGGAGAGCACTTTGCGCAAATCGTTTTCGATCACCGCAAAGAAGACCGGGAAAACGGTCATAACGGCGCCAATCCAAATTAGGATTTCAAAACCCGGAAACATGCGCGCAAACGCGTACACTGCGAGCTTTGTCGTGAACGCGGACAGCACTACGGCGCCAACCACAGTCGCTTTAGGATAGGCATCTTGCAGCCAATTGTGCAGGAACGGGAACGCCGCTTTGATCGCGAATGCAGCAAACACGAACTTAGCGCCGGGTTGGTCGAGCGACGTAAAAGCATCAAGCGACAAACTACCGGTCGCCTTATAAACATAAGCAAGTCCGTCTAAGAGTAAGACGCCGGAAAGAATCTGTACGCCGAGATAGCGCATAGCCGCCTGATAGGCCGCTTTGGTACCGGCCCTTAGAATAAGAAAGACCGAGCTGACAGCGGTGATCTCCCAGAACACAAACAGCGTCATCAGGTCACCGGCAAATGTCGCCGCAACCGCTGCGCCCGCATAGGCGAGGGCCATGCCATCTTGTAGCTGATCATCCGTATGCAGGGCATAAATCGCGTTCAGGAAGGCCGCGATCAAGAAAGCCAGGCCGAAAATAAAGGACAGACTGTCAACGCGGTAAAGCACCAAATCGATGCCCAAAACGGACGCGGTGGCGAGGTCTGTCCCACGCTCGGCCAAGGCCAAGAGGAGAATTGCGACCACGGGCGTGGCGACGACAATCGCTTGACGCACGCGTTGGACTGGAATGAGGCAGGCTGAAAATCCTACCAGAACAAGCAGCAACCCGGGATTGATTTGTCCCAGCAAGCCCGCGATCATGAGTCTGACTCCACGTCCTTTGGAGTGGTGTCGGCTTCGCCATAATAGTCTTCATCGCGGCGCAGCAGTTTCCCTAACGGCCAACCAGAAAGCACCGCCAAGGCAAATGCGCCAAACCCCCAAAGTGCATAAAATCCATTCGCATTGGCGAAGTCAAAATACTCATGGCGGTTGAACGTGAAATCGACCCCCAGCAAAATGATCGCGATCAGGATGACCAAAGCCAGGACCAGTGTCGGTGTGCGGGGCGAACTGACCCATCCGAACAAGAGTTTTGACATCGGGTGGATATCCGCATCGCTGGGGATCGGCTCGGGCGCATCTGGCTTCACAAAGCGCCCGCTGGAATCGCGTTCTGGAGCTTGGGTCATGGAGCACCTGCTGTCATATATTGGGTCGGGATACGTTCACCTGTCGCCGGTTCGAGGAATTCCGACATCGGTCCGACAAAAAAGAACATGACGAAGCACAATATCGCCGTGAAGCAAGGCGCTGCAACGGTGAGCATCGGCGCACCGCC